>CAZMCB010000012.1:0-21701 GCA_964564895.1 uncultured Pseudomonadales bacterium
AATATGGATACCAAAATAACCACCACTTTCTACTGGGTCACAAGCGACACTATTAAAGCAGAACACCAAGCCATCAAGGTCAATCAAGTTTACGTTTGGATCATGACCGCAGACAACAAAGTCATCTTCGTTTCCAAAGACGGTCAAAAATGGCAGTTCCCTGGAGGCCATCCAGAGGCTGGTGAGTCCCTCATTGAAACCGCCGTTAGAGAAGTCAGTGAAGAAGCTGGTCAAGATATCCAATCTCTTGCTGATCAATTAAAGTTCTTTGGTTATTATTTTGTTAGCGAACCAAATCCAGAAGGCACTGCCCTTGTCGAAATTCTTCAAACAAGATTCTTTATCAAACTCGACAAGAACAGTAAAGACCTGGTTCTTAAGTCTCAAGAAAAAGACACCGAAAGAGAAAGCGAAAGAATTAATTTTGTTAAGGCTTTCACCATTGCCGAAGCTTGTGAAATGATTCCTTGGCTCGGAAAAACTGAGGAGTTAAAAACCTTCAAAGAAAAGGTCGGTATCACAGACTAAAATGTCGATCTCCATTAGACTTGCGAACATAGATAATCAAATCGGATATTCACTGTCATTTCCCCATGATGTTGATAAATCTACACTCAATTTATCCTCGATTGATCTTGATTTTCGCAAAAATTGGAACTCTCCATCAATACGAGAGTCTCTCTGGGAACTCGTTACTCTTATCAACAAACATCAAACTTCTTCAAACAAAAACACAATATTGATCAACTCAGCTGGTTTTTTAGTTGCCAAATTACTTTTTCCTCAAATAAATAGTCCATCCGAAATAATTGAGATACCTCCCAGACTTGATCTTGAACAAATCAAAAAAATTCTTCTTCAGTCAGGAATGTTTATTAACTACATAATTAAAAAAGAAACACTAACAGCCAAAGTAGTTTTTCACCCAAGCTTTTTTCTTCCATCTGATCTATCTATCTCTACTCCTCTTACTTTCCCCGAAAACACAAGGGGCCTTCTACTTACTTTTGATAAAAACGGCTGGTGGAATCCTCTTGGCGGCCACATTGAGGGCGAAGAGTCCTGGCAGGAAACCCTCCAAAGAGAAGCACAAGAAGAAGGAGGTGTTGAAATAGACAACATCAAGGTATTTGGTTACGTTAAAGTCGAAAATCTCACCGGACAAAAATTTTCTGAATTTCCCCCAGTTTCCCAAATTCCTCTTACTACATCACACATTACGAAATACCAAGAGGAGTGGACTCCTTTAGAAACCACAAACCGTCAATTTTTTAGCCCAAAAGAAACCTACGAGGCTCTCAAAATTCGCACCGACAATGGACAAATGCTACAAATATACTCATATCTTCTCTTTTTAAAAAACAAAAATATTTTGTGAACACTATCAAGCTTGCCAAAGGAGATCTCCACTGCCATCTCATTGGTTCACTCAACCCCCAAGACATCAGATCTCTTGCTAAAAAAAACCACGTCGACGCAACAAGGTTCGAACCTCTAGAAAATTTTATTGAATTCCACAGTCAAGATTACTGGACATTTGTCCGCAACTTACTTTCAACTCCAGACACTCTTTCTAAGGGACTAGAAATATTTTTAGAAAAAGAAGCTGCCGACGGTGTAATTTATGCTGAACCTATCATTAATCTCGGAAAAATTTTACTATCTGGAATCAATATCCAAGAGATGATCGAAAAGCTTGAAGAAACAATCTATAATTGCCGAAAAAGATTAAAAATCGATACAAAAATTAGAGTTGGTGTAAACCGTGAAGATGGTCATCAGGGTATCACCAATATTTGTAAATTCCTCACTACGAATAAAAGCGCAATATTTGCTGGTCTCGACCTCAACGGGAATGAAAAAAAATACCCCAATGTCGTTTTTTCAACAGAACTTCAAAAAATTAAGGCTATTGGAATGAATGCCACAATCCATGCCGGTGAATATTCATTTCTCGATAAGTCAGCTCTCACAACTATCTCATTTAAACCAAACAGAATTGGTCACGGCATCGCCCTTGCGAACCATCCGGAAATATTTGATTTTTTAAGAGAAAATAAAATCATAATAGAGGTCTGTCTATCTAGCAATCTTCTCACAAAAGCTGTTTCTTCTCTTATAGAACATCCCGTCTCTATCTTTGAAGCCAGCCAGGTTCCCTATGTTCTAGCAACAGACAACCCAGCCATCACGCTCAGTCCTCTTTCACACGAGTACGAACTCCTTTCATCGCTTGGAGTTACAAACGAACGCCTCTCTCAGATTGCTTCTCTTTCTCTATCGCCTCTTAATCAACATCAAAAGGCTTATTCATAAGCTCAACATATCGTTTAAGATTATCTGTAAATTCTTTTTGTTTTTTTTCTTCTGATCCAGATCGAGCAGGATGATCAATATGGTAAACACCGGAGCTCAGTACGGGGATAATAAAATTTCGGTGTGCAATCAATCTTGCCCCAAAATAAGTATCTTCCATTCCCCAACCTTTAAACTCTTTTGAGAATCCACCAACCTTAAAAAAAGTATTTCTTCTCATGCACATGTTGTGACCAATAATCATCGAAGGCAAATCAAAAATTCCCACCTTACGTCCAAAACCAAAATCCTTAAAGTAGTTTGTTTCCGATAATATTTCTACACTACGCTTACGGGTTAATTTAACCAAACCCTGAGCATTCTCCATAATATTCTTAGCAATACGCATATCCTTAGTAATATCAGGCATTCCTAACCCCTTTTCAATCAGATCAAAAGATGCAGTCTTACAATCTTTATCAACGTTTTCCTTAAAGGCCACAAAAACTGCATTAGGAATAATCTGGCTACGCACAGACATCTCTAACAAATAATTCTTTGATAACAAAATATCTGAGTCCATAAAAACAACAGTTTCTTTGCTCGCCATGTCCACTCCAATATTTCTTGCCACAGACAATCCAGAATTTGTTACTAGTCTTACAATCTTCAATTGAGTTATTATCTTCCCTTTATATCTACCAATTACTTCTTCCACTGGGACAGTCGAGCCATCGTCTACGATGATTACCTCTGTTTCCTTCAGTCCATTTTGAGGTAAATCTTGAGATTGTATCGCTGCCAGTGTCTTCAAAATTGTTGATTCCGAATTAAAACTGGGAATAATCACCGACACTGGCTTATAAAAAGCCTTGTTTGTTAATGTATCGCTTCCAATAAGGCAAACGTCTGTCAACCATTTGTATTTATCCTCAAACATCTCGTAATCATTCATAAAAGAATCTACCTGATCTCCCAAAGAAAGTGAGTCATCAGACACGTTAATCCCATTCGAACGACAAAAGTCAAAAACATCTTTATTAATACTTCCCAGCCCATCAATAATTTGTACTTTTTCTAATGATAATTTTTCGATCACTTCTGGAATAGCTGTCTTATTTTCTTCAAATATTACTTTTTTGCTTATCAATTCCTCCAATCTCTTTTCCAAAACAACCATTTTTTTATCATTAAGTACATACATAATGTCTCCAATAAATGAGTTTAAAATTATCTCAACCATTACTTCTTCATGTCTTTTATATGCCAAAATCACAGTTTCACCAACTGTTGCCTTTTTGTACCCAGCATCACTCAAAAACTTTAACAATGATTTTATTCCTTTATTTTTTATCGAAAACTCTACAGGAACACTCTTGTTGTTTCCAGTAGCTGTTGTAAATTTTACAAAACAGTGTTTATTCCGAAGTTTCAAATGAACTTCCTTACTCGGTTCAGTTTCATGACTAAAATAAATCGCCATCTGTCTGTTTACATTAGGTAAATCAAACATATCAACAAAAGTTTTATTTGCTTCAGATAAACGCTTTTCTTCAATTCTAAATAGTCTTTTCATAAACCGAATTATCTCATATAAAACAATAAGATTGTTATCAATTTTCTCGTTTTTATACATTCTTCACACCATTTCCAGACAATATAATTGTTTCATTTACAAAAATAATGAAAGTAGTAATCTTTCCTTACAAATCAATTCCACCTGAGTAGTTATTTGCTAAACTGAACTATGGCACCTCTCAACAGAGCTAAATGCCGAAATTGGTTTTCATACTCGAAATAATTTCGGTCAAGAATACACAAATGTCAAAAAATATAACAAAAATTAAACACCGCTTCCCCATAAGAGAACTTCGACACCTCGGCAAGCTCATTTCTCATCTCTGGCCAGTCATCGCTCTTCTCTTTATCACCGGCCTTCTTATTTTCCTAAACTACGAACCAGGCACTTTTCTCACTGGCTGGGACAATCTCCACCCCGAGTTTGATATCACCGAAAATATTCGTCGCACTCTGTACTCTGTCTGGCAAGAATATCGAGGACCGGGGCTTTTGGGAGGCATGGCCCATGCAGCCGATCTTCCCAGAGTTTTATTCGTCGCCCTTCTCCTCGCCGCTAAAATCCCCATGGACATTATTCGCTACATCACCACCTTCTTACCTCTTATTCTCGGACCTCTAGGCGTCTATTTTCTCTTCTACAATCATCTTTTCAAAGGTAAACTAGACTCCAAATCAATCCAGTTCGCCTCTTTCTTGGGCGCTCTCTACTATTTACTGAATCTCAACACTCTCCAAACTTTCTTCGTCCCCTTCGAAACATTCACCATATTTTATGGTGCCCTACCCTGGCTTCTTTACTTCATCATTTCCTATCTACTAAAGCCAAAAAAACTGAATCTCTCAGCTCTATTCTTAGTTTCTTTCCTCTCCGCTCCCTCTTTTTATGTTGAAACAATTTTCCTTGTCTTTTTTGTGGCCGTTCTTCCCTTTTTCATCGAGTTCTTAAAACAACAAAAAAACAAAGTAAAACACATCAAAACTTCCATCACTTCCATTTTTGCTCTTGTAATACCTCATCTTTTCTGGCTTCTCCCGGTCGCTTTTTTTGTCATCACCAATGGGCACATCCCCCAAGAAGCCAAAAATAATTTACTCTCTTCTCCCGAAACTTATGCCCGAAATCTTCAGTTCGCCACCTTCCGCGACACTGCCCTTATGAAAGGATATCTTTTCAATTATCTCGATCTCGGCCAAGACGGCAAATACACATATCTTCTCTCTGTCTGGCGCAGCCACCTAGATATTGGTATCGTCAATCTCTTAGGTTTTCTCTCCTTTGCTCTAGTTATCACAGGTCTTTACTACTCTCTCAAAAAGAAGTTTGCCTGGACCAAATCTTTCATTGCTCTATTGTGTTTATGTCTCTTTTTTCTCCTCGGAGGTGGTCTGTTAATCAACAACAAAATTCCACTTATTGGTGAACTTTTCCGCTCTCCTTTTACCAAGTTTTCCATTCCACTTTCTCTCGCTTATTCCTTTTTCTTCTCCATCGGCACCATCTTTTTACTAGACCTTTTTACTTTTTTACACAGCCGCCTCACCTACTATCTCACTCTCTTTACAGTTGCCTTTTCTCTCATTCTTTTTATGTCCCCTGCATTCTCCGGAAATCTTATTTCTCCCTCCATGCGAGTTCAAATTCCCCCAGAATACTTCTCACTCTTTAATTATTTAAAGAGCCAAGACGCGTCAACTAGAGTCGCCAATTTTCCTCAGTTTACTTTTTGGGGTTGGCTAAATTACGACTGGGGATACCGTGGCTCTGGCTTCCTTTGGTACGGTGTTCGTCAGCCACTTATGGACAGAGCTTTTGATGCTTGGGACAAAAATTCAGAAAAATATTACGAAGAAATGAGTACTGCTCTTTACTCAGAAAACCAAACTGCTTTTGAAACTGTTTTAGACAAATATCAAATTAACTGGCTCCTTATAGATGAACATATTTCTCTCCCCGAAAACGCTACCGACTCTGGTTTAATCACCCTAAAAAAATATGTCACCAGTTCAAAGAAATTCTCCATCGATCAAAAATTCGGCGACCAAATTTCTTTGTACAAAGTCGACTTAAAAGACAAACCCCAAAACTTTCTCTCTGTCCAAACACCAACTAATTTATCAAATCCTTTTGCTTCCCTCTCTCTCCGACCAAACACCAACTGGACCCAAAAGGGCGAGTTTTTAAATATTGCGGTTTCGACTCAAGCCAAAGAAGGTGACACTCTTATTATCCCTTCATTCACAGATACTGAAGCTATGCTTCCAGTTCGTGTTGAGTATCAAAAGTTAAGTGGCAATCTCAATCTTCGTCTCACCCCCATAATTCCCACAATCTTCGTCGAAAACTCCCAGCTTGATATCCAAGCTACCCCTATCACCTTGTCTATTCCCAGCACCCAAGGCACAGGCTTTATCTTAGAACTCGACAAAAACTACTACGAACTTCAGCTTCCCGCTGAGATTGATAGTTTTTCCGATTATTACCCATTAACCACCGTCTATCTCCCCTCAAACAAAGCCTTTACCACAGCACTTTACAGTAGTTCAGAAATGGCTCTATTTGATCTAACAAACAACTTAGCCGAAGCTACACCCAGCCAATGCTACATCGTAAAACCAAATCACAAAGTCGAAAAAATATCTTCCCAAACAGGTGTTTCTCTCATTGGTACTGATGTTGTTGGTTGCTTGTCTGCAGAGCTTCCATATATCACTCGTGGCAATCTCATCTCTCTTGCTTTCACCTATTCCTCACCCACTCTCACCACAGCTTTAGTCAATATCTCCGGCAAAGACTTAAACGCCCAAAATCTCCCTCAGCCGTTCGAACCAAAAGAAAAACCAACTCGTGCCCGTATCTTTGCTTCATCTACAGGTGAGTACCAACAGATCAATCTTATTCTCGAAGCCGAAAGCACCAAATCCGTAAGAGAAATCAACTACGAAAACCTCGAGGCTTCAATCTTGCCTCAGCTATACTCCACGTCCGTTACTCTCCCTTCAATTTCTGAAAAACAAATCCCTCTCAAAGGTGCCGTCACCAAACTCCAAGTTTCTTTACCAAATACAGATACCCAATTCGATCTAAACGAAACTCCCGCATCCAACAGTCTATTCCCTGAAAATCTAAACTGTGATCAATGGAACGATGGTCAAACAGTCAAACAGGTCACCAAAGATGGTTTTCTCTATCAAAGCCAAAATGCTACCGAATGTGACACTTTAAATCTTCGCCACCTTCCTCACTCAATTAACTATCTTCTCTCCTTCGATTCTCGTTTCCAAAGAGGTCTCACACCTACTGTTTGTCTCGAAAATCACACCTCCAGACGCTGTGATGTCCAAGAACGCCTCATCAAAACAAATGACACCCAATATCTAATCCAACCCATTGCCAATCAATTTGAGGCTCCGGGCTTCACTCTTCATCTTTACAATCAATCATTTGGAACTCGCATCACCTCTAATCTTCTAAAATCCATTACTGTTCGACCAATCCCTCTCCAGTTCCTTCAAGGCATCGTCATTGCGAGGAACGAAGAGACGAAGCAACCCCCGACAGCCTCGATCATCTCATCCACACATCCATACCCATTTCTTTACACTGTCTCGATCAAAAATGATTCGTCATTGCGAGGAGCCGAAGGCGACGTGGCAACCTCCGACTCACTAAACTTATATCAAACATATTCTCCGTACTGGAAGGCCATACAAGTATCCCAAAAAGACCTCTCCCTCCCCTCGTGGGCTTTGATGAAATTGGCTCCAGTCGTGTCTCCCTACTTGCCCAAGCTCACTCCTGCTAATTCTAGCCTCTGGTACAACTCTTGGACCCTGCCTAATGATGGCTCGAGTCTCGTGCTTGTTTATCTTCCCCAATATCTAGAAACATTTGGCCTCACCCTTCTCATACTCACTCCTATATTCGCTTTGATCGTCCTTCTTATTCGCTCCAGCTTCCAAACCAAAGACGAGTAGATGTAAAAAGCCCCGGCTATTAACCGGGGTCAATCTAACTATCGTTAATTTTTCTTTTCATAAAATACCGCCGACAGTCAGGGTAATCCGATTCAATCGTCTGTACAGTCACCAGTTCCCACCCTAATTTTTCAACTATCAGAATAGCCGAATCGGAATCAACTTTTGCAGAAAGAGCATCAATTGTGACTCGATCGCTGCAGGTAATTTTATCAACCAAACCAGCCATTCGGCCTCTTTCAAAGATTAAATGTTGCCATTTTTCTTCACTCATATGTTTCTCCTAATAGCAGATTTTGAATACCAAAAAGCCTCACAGTAGGGGTGATAACGTGCCTGCCCAACTCGTTATCACTCCCCACTCTGAGGCCTTTTGTTCTAGTTGACAGCCATTTTTCGTAGTGTTAATCTGTAGGTGGTTGATGGAAACTGTCCTTTCATTAACCACTGCAAAAAAGCATTGCTATTCGAGTTAGGCTACGGTAGTAATGCTTTTTTCTTGCCTAAAAACAGGCTAAAAAAAATAACTTCAACGTTCAAAATTTTAAGGTAAATCCCCTTCTTATCGGCTCGCAACGACCAATTGTTGCCCCATTCTTCCCATTTGTGCAATCTGAAAAGAGACGGCTCTATGGCCAAAATTACGGTTCACACGGACCGTTTTCTTACGAGAATTCACTAATTTATTGAGCAGATTTTTCATTAGTTTTTTAAATTTACTGGATCTATCTGAAAATATATCACACTCTGTCAAGCATATCAACCTATAACCGATTTTATCCCTATCCTATACTATTTTTAGCCTCAAATATACCCCCTAGCCCTTCTTTTTTAACACCTACAAATCAAAAAAATACCCCCGCCAGCTTTCGCTATACGGGGGTATAAATCAATTTCCATTCCATATCTGAGTCAGTGCTCTGCCGGTCTCCACCGTTTCAAAAGAATAACCTCTTGATGAAAGTGTTGCGAAGATTCTCGCTAAAGCATCAAGATCAGGTTGTCTATTGGTATGACTTAGAACAATCGCACCGCTATAAACCCTGTCGACAACATTATGGTAAGTGGTTTCATCCTTTCCTCCACTTTCCACACTCCACATCACACTTTGTAATCCATATTCACCAACCATTTTTATGGCCAAATCGTTTCTGGCACCATAGGGAAAGCGAATATATTTTACTTGATAGTCTGGCAAAATTTGCTTAGCCAAGGTCAAAAAATCAGTAATTTGTTTACGAATTTCTGCCTCAGTCATTTTCGACATATCAGTGTGATCCCAACCATGGCACTCCAGTAGATGTCCTCTAGATACGATTTCTCTGGCCATTTCTGGATTTTTTTCTAGCCACGTTCCTTGAACAAAAAAGGTAACTTTCCCGCCATATCTTTCGGCGATACTCATTACTTTTTCAATTGCAACTGGCTGACCACCATCATCGTAAGTCATCATAACTACTTTTCGACTTCGGTCCCCAGTGTTAAATTCATGAGTTGCCAAGAAAGAGGCTTCTTCCTCACTCACTTCAAAGGTTTTTGGAGCATAAAGCTCATCAATCGCCTCATCAATCACATTTGCAATTGGTTCGGCCATCAAACGAGGCTTCAAATGGATACCATCAAGAGAAATTTCATCTCTTAAATATCCATTCTCATCCACAAACTCTGGGTCAACAGCAAAATCAACAACGATGTCTGCAGTTTCCCGAACAATATCATTGAAATCGTGGATATTGTTTACAGTCTCCTGATTCGGGTTACCGTAAGTAGGCAGATACTGTGTAACACCTACGATTTTGATACCGTAGCTATGCAAAATCGCATAGATTTGAGGAATTTCAGAAACTGCCAGCTCAGGATTATTAACTCCAATCCAGACAACTGCCGTATCATAACTATTTATTTCCCCAGATTTAACTAACTGACGAATCTGAGACAAGACCCATCGTGTGTCTTGACCACCCTTGGCTACTAATTTGTAGTCATGAGTGATTTTATATGTCCAGTTGGACATATTTGTTGCTGTGAGAGAATCTCCAAAAAGGAGAACTTTATGCTCATCACTGGCAGATACACGGCCAACATTTACAACAAGCGACAAAAGCATAATAAAAACTAGCAACACCGATACTTTTTTCATCACTCCTCCTTTGGAGATAATATTTTTGGAAATAGATTATCAACGTACGCACACATCATACCACTCTAGCTTCAAAAAGTCAAGTATATAGGTCTATTCCCCCTTTTGTAGCCTCATTTAGGAATTGTCATATAATCAATCAAGATGCCAAAATCAAACACCGTTTTTTTCTGTAACAGCTGTGGCAACGAGTTCGCCAAATGGGCAGGTCAATGCCCCGCTTGCCATGAATGGAATACTCTTGTCGAAGCTACTCCCTTTTTAAAAACCCAAAGAACAGGCAGCAAGAAAGTATCAGTCAAACCGGCCGAGTCATTCTCAGTGAAAGAAGCTCTCGTTTCCCAAGAGGGCTACACTATCTCTACAAATATCAGCGAGTTCGATCGAGTCTTAGGTCCAGGCCTCACTCGTGGTGGTGTCTATCTTCTTGCTGGCCAACCAGGTATAGGAAAATCCACCCTTCTCACTCAACTAGCCATCTCCGTTTCCAATGATGTTTACTATGTTTGTTCAGAAGAAAACCCTGCTCAAGTCGCCACTCGTATAAAAAGACTAAGCAAAAAAGACACTGCCAATATTCACCTAGTAAACACCTCCGTTGTGGATAACATTTGCGAGACCATTGCCAAAAACAAAAATTCTCTGGTTATTGTCGACTCAATTCAGTCAGTTTACACCAATCAAAATGTCACTACTCCAGGATCTCCATCCCAAATAAGAGATAGTGCGTCTCTATTAATCCAAACAGCCAAAGAACACGCCGTTCCCTTGATTATTGTCGGTCATGTAACGAAAGACGGGACTATTGCAGGACCCAAAATGCTTGAACACATGGTTGATACAGTTCTAGAATTAAGTGGCGATAGACAGCACCTTTTACGTTTGCTTAGAACTATCAAAAATCGCTTCGGACCAACAGATGAGACTGGTATTTTCCAGATGACAGGAAACGGTCTCGAAGAAGTCAAAGATCCGGGAGCAATCCTTTTAGAAGGCCGTATTAAGAATGCTCCAGGGTCATGTCTTACTATGATTATGGAAGGAACTCGTCCCCTAACAGTAGAGATTCAAGCCCTTGTTGTCTCTACCCCCCTCCCAATTCCCCGTCGTATCGCCAAAGGAATCTCGGCGAACAGACTGCAATTAATTTGTGCAGTTCTTACAAAACATTTGCATCTTCCTATTAGCGAAAAAGACGTCTTTGTAAATGTCACAGGCGGTATGGATGTCAAAGACCCAGGAGCCGATCTAGGAATCGCCCTTGCTATTATTTCTTCAGCCAAAGACACCCCCTTACCCGAAAACTCCATTTGTTTTGGAGAACTAGGACTTTTGGGAGAAATTAGAAAAGTAGGCTTCTCTGAAAAAATGCTCAAGGAGGCCAAGGCTTTAGGCTACGACAAGATATACTCACCAAGTACCCACCCAACGATAAAATCAATCTCAATTTCTACCAAAAATAATCCCCCTAACTTGACTTTATAGCTATTTCATAGTATTATAGGACCTATTCTGAGCCCAACGACGGGCTTGCTCCTTAAATTCATATTTAGGTTAAACACAGGAGATTTCTAATGCACAAATTTTTATTTTCCCTCGATGCAATCCCCAATGTCAAGATCGAACTAGTTCAAAAGATCGACGAAGTTGACCCTATTACCGCGGAAGTAACCCCAACCATCAGAGAGATCAAGATCAAAGATCAATCAAATGGATATCTGGGAATCATTCCAGATAAAACCAAGTTTCAAATCAGGCTTGAGGTCGAGGGTGAACACCAATGTTTCACACTTGAACCAAAAACCAAAGACAGAGTTCCAAAAAAACAAGAGGCTACTGGGAAGTATATTAAAAACTTCTCTGTGGACGCCTCAAACGGCTTTCCCATGATTGCAGCATGGCCTGCAAACATGATTTGTCTTGAAGTAACCGGTCATATTTACAACATCGGTATCGCCAATCAAAATGGAAGATTTTTCTTCGTTATCGAGGAATATCTTCCCTCTCCCGAAAACCTGCCCCTAGGAATGGTGATCAGCTTCTCACTTTTAAGAGGCCTCGGCTCGGTAGCTTACAAGCCCGGCTTCGATGCCAAGGTACACTGGAAAAATATTCCCTTCGATAAAAGATTCGGTCTCCGTCTAGTTCAGACAGGTGACATCCTCGAATGGAATGATGAAGATATAGTGTTACCTGACAGTGACACCACCTATCGGTATGAGGTTAAGAAGTGCACCAACCTCAGCATGCCTAAATAGAATTACCCAAAAAGCCACGGCAAAACCGTGGCTTTTTTCATATTTTTAAGACCAATATATTTGTATATACAGACTTGACTTTATTTGTAATATATATTACAAATAACTAGCTCTACAATGCAGGTTGTAAAAGCTAAGGGTCTCCGCAAGGGGGCCCTTTTTGAGGCTAAATTGCCCCTTGACAAGATATGTAATATATATTACAGTAGATATTAGCTTAATGAGAAATCATTAAGTCAGAAAGTTACGCAAGTGATTTTCGCAAGAAATCTCCGCAAGGAGATTTTTTGTACCTTAAATAGTATAAAATGACTAACTGATGTTAGACGTAAACCTGCTTACTATTTTTCTCACTGGACTCACGACAGGCGGTCTCACTTGTCTCGCCCTCCAAGGAGGTCTTCTCGCTTCAGTTATCGCCCAATCGTCATTGCGAGAAGGTAATCCGACGAAGCAACCCAAGACTAACAAGATTTCGTCTATTGTCTCTTTTCTAACAGGTAAACTCTTTATCCATACAATCTTAGGTTTCCTTTTAGGAGCAATAGGTCAAACACTTACTCTCTCGCCCATCACTCGTGGTTGGTTTCAAATCATTATTGGCATCTATTTATTAGGCATTGCAGGCAATCTTCTAGAGCTACATCCCCTTTTTCGCTATTTTGTTATTACCCCACCCAAGTTTTTAGCTCGTCTGGCAAGAAACGAATCTAAAAGCCAGTCCATCTTTGCCCCCTTCCTGCTTGGCCTCACCACCGTCTTTATCCCTTGCGCCGTTACTCAAGCCACAGAGATTATAGCCATCGGCACGGGGAATCCTCTTCACGGAGCCGCCATTATGTTCGCCTTTATTCTTGGCACATCCCCCACATTCCTATTATTTGGTTTTCTCTTAAACTCTGGTGCCAAAGCATTCCAAAGATACTTCCCTAAGATAGCCGCCGCCGCCCTTATCGGCATGTCTATTTACTCAATTAATAATGGAGCTGGCCTCACAGGGTCTATCTACACCCTTCAGAACTTCTATCAAGTCGCAGTTCACCCAGAAGTTATCTCTAGGGCCACAAATAAACAGGTAATTATCAAAAATGGAGTTCAAAGCACAACTATTACTGCTACCAACGATGGTTACTCCCCTCAGGTAATTACACTCAAAAAAGATGTTCCTGTTCAACTAACAGTTACTACTGTTGATGTCCAATCATGTTCTCGATCTTTCACCATTCCAGGACTAAACATTCAAAAATTATTACCAGAATCTGGTGATACCATTATCGAGTTCACTCCTCACAATCTTGGACCTCTCGCCTTTTCCTGCTCTATGGGTATGTACACCGGCCGTTTCAACATTATCAATTAGTGTATATTCGTATTAATGGAAACGATAACACTCAAACTTGCTGGGTTGCACTGTTCATCTTGCGCCATTGACATAGATCTCACACTAGAAGACATTCCAGGGATAAAAGATTCAACAACAAACTACGCCAAATCAGAGTCAAAAATCACTTACGATCCAAAGCTAATAAATATAAACACCATCAAGAAGGCTATTCACAATCTCGACTTCCAGGTTTTATAAAGCGCTCAATAGCTCCGAGGCAGATTTCATTGGTGGAGCAGTCTCTCTCTTTTTCTGCTCCAAACCCAAACCTTCAGCAATTGATAATATATTTTTTACATCCTCGATTCTACGATCAACATCCATTTGTGTGGCTTCAATACTAATATGTCCACCAGTTCTACCTCCATGTGATTCGACATATTTCTCTGAGCCAATGTTACCCATCCAGAGTCTCGCTTCTTTCTCCCCTCTGAAGTTTGTGATCCAATCCTTCGACCCCTCCTTTAAACTCTTTTCCAGCTCATCTCCAAACATATTCCAATCAACATTCTCATCCATTTTTGGCCCACCAATGTTAGTGCTGTCTAATAAAATTACTGCGTCTTTTGTAAAGACCAAAGAACGACCGCCCCATAATGTTCCGGTAGGACCGGTATTAGCTACCAACACTTTTCTTCCTTTTTCATCAACATGCTTGATACACGCATTAGGATATTTCTGCTCAACTCCATCCATTAGTTCAGAATTTCTCTTTTGGATCTCAGTCATTCCCTCATTAGCTACAAACTCCATACTTTTTTCTTGAGCGACTCTAGCACTCTGACCAAGTGTGTCTTCAGTTTTAGCTAGTTCCTGAGCCTGATTAGGATCAGCGATTCTCCCTTTGTCTTCAGGAACAGTTGTGTAAATCTGTTTCAAATCTACTCCCTCTTCTGTGGTTATTGGATTCGCAATTTGCTGACCAGCACCTTCCACGTAAATACTTCCAAGTTTTTCTGAATTATCCATACATTCATTACACACTAATTTATGTAAGAAATCAAGACAATCCAATCAATAAAACAGAACTACTCTCCTTTTACGTCTTTGAGATAGCTTTTGAACTCTTCCCAAACTTTCTTCCAATCACCGCCAGCAGCTTCAATCTCTTTGAAGATAGTTTCTACATCTACGAGGATTTGATCCTCTTTGACAATCATTTTTGTTTTAGCCATTTTTGTTTTAAATTATTTATAACTCATCTTACCAGAAGCGGACCCTCAGGTCCGCTTCTTTTTGTCGCTTACTTGTAAGCTACTGGCACTTCGGTCAGTACTACTCCAAGAGACATACGTCTTGCCTTGACGTCGATCATTTCTACAAAGGCTTCTACCTTGTCACCCATAGCAAACTCTTTGTCTGCAGGTTTCTTAGAAATATGAATCAAGCCATCGACACCTTTTTCAAAGTTGACGAAGATACCGTAAGGGGCTATACGAACGACTTTACCTGTGTGTTTAGTACCCACAGCGTAGTTCTTTTCGATTTCACTCCAAGGGTCAGAGGTCATTTGTTTGATAGATAGGTTAAGTTTTCCAGCTCCTTTATCGATTCCGATAACCTGAACCTTAACATCTTTACCTACTTTAAACATTTCATTTGGATCTTCAACTTTCTCCCATGAGATTTCAGAGATATGAATAAGACCTTCAACTTTAGCTGTTTCGCCATCTTTGTCCTTCATAGGAACATTGACAGTTACGAATACACCAAAAGGCATAATTCCTGAAACTGTTCCATCAAACTTGTCACCAACAGAGACGAGCTCAAGAGCTTCACCCTTTTTGGCGAGGGATTCTGAATCGGAAACCATCTTCTCAGAGAAGATTAATCTGTTTTGATCTTTATCAACTTCAATCACACGAACTTTGAAGGTTTTGTTTAGGAGTTCATCCATGTTGCCAAGGAACTTCTCACCAAACTGAGATGTAGGAACGAATCCACGAATCTCACCCACCTTAACAACCATGCCACCTTTGTTGACTTCAACACCGGTAACTTCGACTTCTTTTTCCTCTTCCATGAGTTTCTTGAAGCGAGACCAGCGATTTTCATCAGCAGCCTGTTTGAGAGAGAGAATGATTTGTCCTTGATCGTTTTCTGGGAACTTCACATAGGCTTCAGTTCTGTCGCCTACTTTTAGTTCAGCAAGTACATCGTAAGCTTCTACCAAATCTTCACCAGAAACAACACCTTCTGTTTTGGCTCCGATATCTACGAGCACCATCTTTTTACCGATTGAAGAAACTACGCCTTCCACCTTTTGACCCTTTTTCAAGGCTCCTGGGAATGCGGCTGCTCCCTCCATCAGCTTGTCCATGACGGACATAACTTTTTTAGTAATAATTTCTGTTTGAGCTTTGCTCATTTTAATAAAAATTCCTTTCCTGTCTTTTCGACTCGTATATTCTACCACATTTCGTGCCTCAATGATGAATATATTTAGTATATGAATGCTTTACAAAAATATGATAATGCATCATACTAACCATTATGAATAACATTGTTCGCCTATATTCGTCTTGGGGCTTATCCGATAAGCCTGGATCAACAGAAATGATAATAAACGATGATGGATCTTACACAATCAAAATGCATCTTCTAATTTTGGCCGAGAAAAAAGAGGAAAACAAATCACAATCCGGAAAGATTTCCCCATCAAAATTAAAAAAAATTATTGATTTTCTTAGTAAAAATATTACGAAGGACATCTCTCTTATGATGTTCGATGCAAACTACATTATCGAATATTCCAACGACGGAAATACTTATAAAGTTGAAAATGATTTTTCACTTTGGAAAAAATTAATCGTTTTAATCCCAGAATACACAAAATTTCAAATATAATTATTGCAAGATAATACTTTTGATATGTCTGAGTTTGAAGATAAAGAAGAATTAGTACATCAATCTTCCGGAAAAACTTCTCAAAAAACCTTTCAATTAAGAGAGGTTATTGATATGGGAGAATACGATCCCGAATACCTTGCCACTTTTGCCGAATGGCATACGCTAAGTAAAAACATTCAATGGAGCATGATCAAAAAGGCTTTGGATATCAAGGATCGTCAACTTGTCCAACAGTGGGTAGAAATAAACAATGTCATGGATTTCCGTTTAAAACCCGAACTTAAAATCGCCCTGAAAAATATCCAAAATATGATGCATAAAGTCAGTAAGGACAGGGAAAATTTGATACTAAAGTACTTTTCTTAGTTTTTTCTTCAACCCTTTCCCAGCCTCATAACATTCCTATTTTCTTGACATTTTCCCTGTTATAGGATATAATACACCACAAGTTCACACTTTAAAATTCAAAGGAGAAAACATGCCCCCTAACAGTATTGCTGAGTCTGAATCAAAATCAATTGATATCATGGCCTTAGTCCGCAAGTTCGAATCCGAAGTATGGCTCGAAGAGCCCTCCCTCAAAACCAAAATCAGAGAAAGCAAGATCCCCACCTTGATATATAGCGGTCCTGATAAGGTTATCGTCGAAAACCAAGGATTCCGCTGTGTCATCACCTTCAAATTCTCAGACAGCACCCTCGTGCTAGCCACCCCAACGGGAAAAGATGCCATGGGAATTCTAATCAGAAGCTGTACAGACGAAGACATCAAAGACTTTATCGAATATGCGATTATGAACAAAGACATTTTACTCGCAAACATCCAGCCAGACCTGAGTTCCATTCATCAGTACCCCTTCCTGACATCAATATCACTCTAACCACCCCTCTTCACTGAGGGGCTTTTTTTAGCCTCAATCTACATTGTTTTCCCCTCGAATACAGTTTTTTCTCTGCCATAATCATCACTTAGTCTTACGATATCCTCCTCGTCAGAAGGATTTCCTTGTTCAGTATGCTTCCAAATCTCCGCCACCAAACCCCACTCACCCAAGCTTACCAATCTATGTCTTTGTCCTTTCTCTATCGTAAATATCTCTCCAGTTTTAAGGGTGGAAACCTCTTTTGGTTCGTTATCACTCAAGCTCAATTTCACCCCCAAGGTGCCAGCAACTAATTTCCAGTTCTCAGCTCTTCTCTCGTGATATTGCCATGATAATTGCTGATTAGGAGCCACTAATAATAGTTTTGGGCTCAAATTTTGCTCAAACATTTCAGGATTCTGTAACAATTGAGGAAAAAAGTGAGCCACAAACTGCTTTATCTGATAATCAGGGATTCTCCAGTATGCACCCCATGGTTTTTCAGCATTTAACTCTTCCAAAGAAAATCCCAAATCAAATCTCCACTTATCCACCTCATCGATAATCTTAGCTTTATCAATCTCTGCTCCCAGTTTAAGTTCTGTCCTGTTCTCAGTCATGTTCCTAATATATCATCTTTCAAGTTCCACTAGCTCAGGAACAGTAAATCTTTTCTCAATCACTTGTTTCAAAAACAACTCAACTGTCTTATCCATATCAATTTTACTTGGTAAATCAACCAAATTACCATCTCTATTTAACTCTCCATCCGAGTTATAAAGCGTCCCCTGACCCATTTCTTCATTATCTGAGGGCATCACGAATATATACACCGGTCCACTCTCCAAGGGGTACTCCATCAATCTATAAAAATCCTTGTTAAGTCTTAAGTTAATTTCTCTTATCTTAATTTCTTTACAAAAATTGCCATAATCAATAAAATTAAACGAATTTTTACCGTCATCACTTTCTAAGGATAATTTTCCTTTTTCATTTACTTGCCATCCATCATCGCCAAAACTACTCAAAAACTCCTCCATAACCTCAGTTTCTTTAATCATTTTTGTTTTTTAACTAATACAGGAGCAGAAAAATTCTTCTCAGACACTTGTCTTAAAAATAGTTCCACCGTTTTATCCATATCAATTTTTCTCGGTAATCCTTTTACTCTTCGAATAGGATACATCTCTCCATCTGGTTCATAAACAACCCCACACTTTCCTGTCGCCTGATTCCAGTATTCCTCAATAAATGGAGGTACACTTATGCGATACACAGTTTCTCCTCCTTCTACTTCTTGTTCCAGCTTAAACATTAATCCGCCTGTGTCTATGCTTTCCTCATTGTTCCACAGTGTAAATTCTTGATACTCGCCACCATTACCATTTGTATAAACTAAGTAATGTTTTCCGTCCTCACTTTCAAGCATTTCAGTGTGTTCTCCTTCATCTTTCCACCCCTCGTCAGCAAAACTATCCAAAAACTCTCCAATAGCTTCATTTAGTCCTTCATTGTTCATAATTACATCCTAGCACAGCCAACTGACCACACTCCGAGCTTTTCGTTTTTTGCCTTTTCTTCAATCCTTTTTAGATTTTCAAAATACTCTTTTGAAGGTTTCAAACTATCATGAACATCAGCGGCATCATATGCTTTTGCAGCTCCTGTCGCTACCAGATACTCCTCCACACTTACGCCATCCACATAAACAACAGCCAAAATTCTGCCATATCCATCATAACCCTTTCGATCAAAAGAAACCTTCTTAGTCGATAATTCTCGTTCTAATATTTTTGTAGACTCGTCAAAATAGCACTTCCCCTCGTCTGGTGCATTCACTCCCCACAGTCTCACTTTCCACTCACTTCCATCTCGCAAATTAGTCACCCAAAAAGTATCTCCATCCACAATTCTATTAAAAACCAATTTCTCAAACTTCAATCCAGCTAAAAATACCTGACTTAAAACAAGCGCAATTAAAAATAATCCTACAATTCTCCACCCTAATCTCTTCATCTGTATTAATAATACCCGTTAAACCAACAAAAAGCCCCATGTTTCCATGGGGCTGTTTGTTTACCCGGCATGTATCATCCGTTTGCGATGATTCCAATTTGGAAATATACGTTATCTCTGTTTGGTCTGCGATGATTCCAATCCCCATAATGATGAAGTGATTATGGGGTTTCAGAATAACAGGAAGCGCAAGATTTTTCATTTAAGTAACGCAGTTACTGAGAAAAATCGAGCAAGCTGTTATCTCAGACCAAGCAGAGCCAACAAAAAGCCCCATGTTTCCATGGGGCTGTTTGTTTACCCGGCATGTATCATCCGTTTGCGATGATTCCAATTTGGAAATATACGTTATCTCTGTTTGGTCTGCGATGATTCCAATCCCCATAATGATGAAGTGATTATGGGGTTTCAGAATAACAGGAAGCGCAAGATTTTTCATTTAAGTAACGCAGTTACTGAGAAAAATCGAGCAAGCGGTTATATTCAAGCATCGTAGTTAAGGTACTCCGAACTACGAGCGAATATAAGAGGAAGCGCAGGAATAATATTTCAATAATAATATTATTGAAAAGGTGACGAGCAAGCTCTTATCTATCCTGATGAGCCAACAAAAAGCCCCATGTTTCCATGGGGCTGTTTGTTTGCCCGGCGATGATCTACTTTCGCAATCAATTGCTCAATCACTATCATCGACGCTGATCTGTTTCACTTCTCTGTTCGAAATGGGAAGAGGTGGGTCCAAATCGCTCAGATCACCGGACAGGAAAATACTCGAAAAACAAATACTTTCCTGTCTTGTGGTCCAATTCGTCATTGCGAGGAGGTAATCCGACGTGGCAACCCCCGACTTGGGAATCGACTCGTCGTTTCTTCTCTAAGACGACTAAATTGTTAAACTACTTTTAAGGATTATATTCAAGCATTATAACGCAGTTATAAGCGAATATAAGAGGCAAGCGCAAGGTTTTTCAGATAGATAACGAAGTTATCTTGAAAAACCGAGCAAGCTCTTACTCCCTGAATAGTGAATAGATTACTGTAAGTAAACCGCAATTAAATTACTGATTTACTCTTCGAACATTAGTACAGATAAGCTAAAGACCTTACAGCCCTTACACTCTCTGCCTATCAACGTAGTGGTCTACTACGGTTCTTTCGTTTCTTGCGAAACATGGATTTCTCATCTCGGGAATGGCTTCTCGCTTAGATGCATTCAGCGATTATCCAATACCATTGTGGCTACCCAGCAATGCGTCTGACGACAACAACTGGCACACCAGGGAATGGCTCACCTTGGTCCTCTCGTACTGAAGGCGAACTCCCTCAAAAATCCCACGCTGACAGCGGATAGAGACCAACCTGTCTTACGACGGTTTGAACCCAGCTCACGTAGCGCTTTAATGGGCGAACAGACCAACCCTTGGGACCTTCTTCAGCCCCAGGATGCGCTGAGCCGACCAAAAATATACATAAAATTATGTGTATTTGTACTCTCCAACTATTACTAGTGGTTTGGACTATATCTTTCGTTTGAATTACTTTATTATTTCACTCGTAACTCAATCTTATTGGCGTTTTATATCCTATTTCAAAAAATAGGGTATCTCATCTAGTACCTAAACGGTATTTCGAATCAGTCTCTACGGGGTCAAGTCTTTCGACCGACTTCCCACGATGTTAACCTTGATTGTTCAATTCCAAGGCATTCTTCGTTATAAGCCAAATTTATTTCCTCGACATGTTTGGGTCATTGTCTATCGAGGTAGCGAACCGCACCGTCGCTGTGGACGCTCAGGTGCGACTACTCTGTTATCCCCGGGGTAGCTTTTATCCGTTAAGCCCGGTACCTCCCACGAAGTACACGAGGATCACTTAGACCTACTTTCGTATCTGATCGACTTGTATGTCTCACAGTTAAGCACCCATATACCTATGCGCTTACACTCCGATTTCCATCCGGAGAAAGGGTACCTTTGTGCGCTTGCGTTACTCTTTAGCAAGCAACCTCCCCAGTTAAACTACCCACCAGACAGTGTTCCTTCCAAAGTTTGCATTTGGATTAGGTTAGAAACGTATATAGCAAAGAGAGGTATTTCATTGATGTACCAATATAAATACTGATACTCCCTCCTATGCTAAACAGTTACTTTACACATTTCAGTGCCAAGTTGTAGTAAAGCTCCACGGGGTCTTTTTGTCCTGCTGCCAGTAGGCCGCATCTTCACAGCCAATTCAAATTCGCCGAGTCTCTTCTCAAGACAGTTACAAAGTCGTTTCACCTTTCGTGCAGGTCGGAACTTACCCGACAAGGAATTTCGCTACCATAGACTTATATGTTAT
>CAZMCB010000013.1:0-956 GCA_964564895.1 uncultured Pseudomonadales bacterium
TTGTAACCAAGAGCGTTTCACCTTTATTCGTCTCTGTGGCCCTATCGCGCCTCTCAAGTTGCCTTGAAAAGAACCGAGTTTCCTCGGCCACCCTATCTTTTAGCTGTCCGGACTTTCCTCCCCATCTTTCGATGAGGCGTTCCTCACCAGCACCCAGGGGCAAGCATATTCTAACACAAAATATGTAAAATTGCCCCATAATATGATAGTTCATTTATTGACTAAACCATACATTGTCTATAAGATAGACCCATGAACACAAACGTTTTTTATTCTTTTGAAAACTCTCTAAGCTACGCTTTCAATCAGATGCTGGTCGGTATTGTAGGTTTTATTCCAAGTCTTCTGGGGGCTATTGTGCTGTTTTTACTAGGACTTATTTTGGCAGGTTGGCTAAAAACACTAACCATAAAACTCGTTAATCTAACTAAACTGGGAGGTTTTATCAAAAACTCTGCTTTCAAAGAATTTTTGAAGAATGCACAAATGACTCAGAAAATTGAAATCATCATCGGAGAAATTATTCACTGGATAGTTATCATCCTTTTCTTCATTGCCAGTATCAACGTCTTGGGTCTTACAGCAGTAAGTGAATTCCTCAACAATATAATTCTCGGTATCCCAACTCTTATCGCAGCTATCATTATTCTTGCTGTCGGTGTTTTCATCGCTGGTTTCCTCGAGAAGATGGTTAAGGGATCACTAGGATCAAACGATCCAGCTTTTTCAAGACTAGTTGGAAAAATAGTTAGCTACGCCACTCTAACCCTATTCATTCTGGCAGCTATCTCTCAGCTTGGCATTGCTCGTTTCTTTATCGAAACCACCTTCACCGGCTTTATAGCAGCTCTAGCAATAGGAATTGGTATAAGTCTTGGATTGGGTTCAAAAGACTTAGTCAAACTTCTTCTAGAAGGATGGTTCAAGAATCTTAAGAAGAAGTAATTTTCATTTCT
>CAZMCB010000013.1:1056-20049 GCA_964564895.1 uncultured Pseudomonadales bacterium
CCAACAAAAAACCCAAGGTAGATTGCTCTCTCTTGGGTAATTTGTACGGCTTTATACCAACACCATAATGACGAAGTGATTATGGGGTTTCAGTATAAGAGGAAGCGCAAGATTTTTCATGAATATAACTAGGTTATATTGAAAAATCGAGCAAGCTCTTATTTAGCGCCGCAACTAGACTATTTTTTCCAACAAAAAACCCAAGGTAGATTGCTCTCTCTTGGGTAATTTGTACGGCTTTATTTAGCGCCGATTTTGAACATTTTGGTGCCACATGTTGGACAAACAGCTTTAACGGCTGGTTTGCCATTTTTCATGGTAACTCTCTCGAATTCTGACACCTCTTTTTTGGCTCTACATTTTACACAATAGATCTGCATTTTCTTGGTTCACCCCCTTTCTTTTTGTTAGCGCCTTGATAAATATATCCACAAAGCAAGCTCCAAGGCTAGGACAAGCATAGACAGCAAAAAAGTCTTTGTCAAGTCTAATCTCAAATATTTCTTTTCAGGTTCACCAAGAATTACAGCTTTTTTTGGGTTTTTTGTGCCTGTTTGAAGCCATTCCTCTTTTACTGAGAATGACTCGTGTTCTTTTTGTCGAATCTCGCTTCTAATTTTTTCTTTTCTCGTTTTACGACGGTTAGACATAGCTTGAATATAGTAAACTTAATATGTCTATGATACCAACAATTTACATTTATGGAGCTATTGCTATATGGCTTCTTATCATTACAGTTCTTCTCGTAAGGATGCTTATCCACTACGCGCGTCTCACTTCAGACGTATCCAAAAAAGACCTTATCTCATCTTTGAATAATTTAATTGCCATTTCAGAAAGAAACTCAAAAGACATCGAAAGTATTTCTGAAAAGCTCAATGCAGAAATAGCAGAAAACAAAAAACACATTCAGAGACTAGGGTTCAAACGATACAATCCCTTTACTGACACAGGAGGAGATCAGAGCTTCACAGCGGCACTTTTAGATGACTTAGGTGATGGAATTATGATAAGCTCATTACACAGTCGCGAAAACACTCGTCTTTATGCCAAAAAAGTTGCTGGAGGTAAAGTCAGTGCTCAGACTCTCAGTACCGAAGAACAAGAAGTTATCAAACAAGCATTAAAATAATTCATGGCCCCACTTAAGTTATTTCCCCCAAAAACAATTATTGGTTTAGTCGTTACCTTTTTAGTCTCTGGCGGACTTGCCTACGCCATTGTTCCAGCCTCAGGCGGTCCTTTGATTTCTCCAAAAATAAATACCGAAACCGAAGTCAAATCCACCGGATTTGGTCAGTTCGCCAATGAGCCAAAAACAGAAGCCTGTCCTCTAAACGGAAAAATGTATAGCAAATCAGAGAAAGCTTTATGGGAAACTCGTCGTCCAATTTTAGCCATGATAGAAAATGACGTTTCCGTAAGACCCCAGTCAGGTTTATCTTCTGCAGACATTGTCTATGAAGCCGTAGCTGAAGGAGGCATTACTCGTTTTATGGGAGTTTTCTACTGTGGTGCTCAAGCCGATACCATGAGAGTTGCACCAGTTCGTTCTGCTCGTATTTATTTTGTTAATCTTGCCGCAGAATACAATACACCAATCTACATGCACGTGGGCGGAGCCAACTGTGGTCGCGATGAAGCAACAGGTCAGTGTGTTTCAAACCCCAAGGCCTTTGCGATAGAGGAGTTAGCCAAGCTAGGCTGGAGAAAACCAGGAGGCAACGATTTTGACACCATTGGAGACATCGGAGTTCCAGTTATGAAAAGAGACTACGACAGACTCGGGACAGGGGCTACCATAGCCACAGAACACACTTATGTTGGATATCTGCCATACGCTTGGAAAGAAGCCGAAAAAAGAGGCTATACCTCAAAAATGCCAAACGACAATACATGGATTTCAGGTTTCACTACTTGGAAAACAGATAAAAATCTAGCTGTTTCCGGTACTCCAGCAACAGACGTCAAATTTGGTTTTTGGGAAAACTACTCTGATTTTAATGTCGAATGGAAATATGACTCAGCCACTAAAACATATCTTCGTTTCAATGGGGGAAAAGCTCACATGGATCTAGACACAAACCAACAGCTTTCAGCCTCAAATCTTATTGTCCAGTTTGCCAAAGAAACTGCCTTAGGTGACTATGGCAAACATTTGTACTATGATGTCATCGGGTCAGGGACAGGTTACATTTTCCAAAACGGAGTAGTTACAGAAGTTACTTGGAAAAAGGCAAAACAGCTTGATCGCACAATCTTTTCCGACAAAGCTGGAAAAGAAATTGTCTTTGTTCCTGGAAACATCTGGGTAGAAATATTACCCACTGGCAACAAAGTCGAGTACAATTAGACTACAGGGCCTGCCCAATATATGGCCAAACTATCAGACTTAATCATTTCTAAGGTAAGAGTAAAGCTCCTAAAGATTTTTCTTTCGGACTCAAAGAACATGTTTTATGTTCGTGAGCTGACAAGAGCTACCAAGGAAGAAATAAACGCAGTTAGAAGAGAGCTTGAACATCTCCAAAAAGCAGGTCTTTTAAAAAGCGAAAAAAGAGGCAACCGTCTTTACTACTCAGTCAAAACAAACTTTTCCATTTACCCAGAACTTTCAAATCTAGTTTCCAAGTCATCTGGTCTTGGAAGACTGATTCTCAAAAACAAGAGCAAACTCGGTTTTGTAAAATTCGCCTGTGTCTCTCAAAAACTAACAAGAGGTCTAAAGCGAGACCCAGAAGAAGTCGATCTTTTTCTCATCGGCAGAATTATCATGCCTCAAGTAGCCATCATTGTAAAAGCCGCTGAAAAGCTTCTCGATACCGAGATTAATTACTCATGTATGACTGAGGAAGAGTTCAATTACAGAAAAAATCATCAAGACCCCTTTATTATCAAAGTTCTCCTTCAGCCTCGGGTTACTCTAATAGGAGACGAAATACAGCTACTTGGATAATGGCTACTCAAAAAATTCTCAAAGTAGGTAACTCTCTCGGAATTACTTTGCCATCAAATCTTGTTAAAGATCTATCATTAAAACCAGGAGACCAAGTCGATGTTAAAAGAGAGCTTAATAACTCACTAACAGTAAGTTTCGTGGATAGTCATCAGTTAAGTCTTGGTCTTTCTCCCAAAAGAAGGCTCAATAAACTTGTATAATTCTAAGAATGGCTCTCAAAAAAACTCATAAAGTTTTTATTTTTATCTGCATCATTACTGTAATTTCTTTGTATCTTGCGCTACCTTCCAAAATACTCAATTTTCAAATTCCTCGAATCAACGCAAAGATTGGGAACTGGGATCTGTCTAAAGAGATTCCAATACAACAAGGTCTTGATATCAAAGGTGGCCTTCAGGTTACTCTCACGGCCGATATGCAGGAAATCAAACCAGAGGACCGTGCTACAGCTTTAGAATCAGTCAAAACAGTCATCGCTCGTCGTATCGACTTTTTTGGAGTATCCGAATCAGGAATAAAAACTGCAGTCTCAGGGCAAGACTATCGTCTTATACTTGAGCTACCGGGCGTTACTGATCCTCAGCAAGCTCTCGATCTCATTGGTAAAACAGCTGAATTGGAGTTCGCTCTTCTCCAATACGATCAAAGCAGTGATGCAACAGGTGAAGCTGAATTCGCTGGTTACATCGCTACTGATTTATCTGGAGCCGATCTCGCTAAAGCTGATGTAACTTTTGAAACAGAAGATCGTCAACCGGCTGTTTCACTTACCTTTAAAGACTCAGGCAAAGCCAAATTTGCCAAACTTACACAAGAAAACATAGGTAAACCGATAGCTATATTGCTTGACGGTTATTCCATTACAACACCGATTGTTCAGGTGGCAATTCTCGATGGAAAGGCTCAAATTACAGGCAGTTTTTCGATAGATGAAGCTAAAGCTCTAGCTGTTCAGCTAAATGGTGGAGCCTTACCAGCACCAGTAAGTGTCTTAAGTCAGAAAAATATTCCGGCTACTCTTGGTGCCGACTCAATTCAAAAAAGTGTCACTGCTGGAGCCATTGGTCTTTCCATGGTAATTCTATTTATGATCGGCAACTACGGCTGGATGGGGCTAATTGCGTCAGTTGGTTTGGTTCTTTATGGATTATTCACCCTAGTTCTCTACAAACTAATTCCTGTTGTTCTCAGTTTACCAGGTATTGCAGGCTTCCTCCTTTCAGTTGGAATGGCAGTCGACTCCAATATTTTAGTTTTTGAACGCTACAAAGAAGAAATCAGAGCAGGAAGAAGCTGGCCAGTTGCCCTCGAGCTTGCTTTTGGACGAGCTTGGGACAGTATCAAAGACGCCAACACAGCTACGATCATCACAGGTTTTATTCTCTTTAATCCACTAAATTGGAATTTCCTTAATACCTCAGGCTCGGTTCGAGGTTTTGCACTTACTCTGATTCTTGGTATTCTAATTTCCCTGTTTACAGGGCTAGTTGTTACCAGAAATCTCCTCCGTCTATTTTACAAAGGACGTACTTTAGAAATCAAAAAATCAAAATAATATGAACTGGATGAAACATCTCTCTATCTACTTTTTCATTTCGGCTATTGTTATAGTTCCAGGAATATACTCACTTGTTCGTTTTGGTTTTAAGCCATCCATCGAGTTCACCGGTGGTACGCGTCTCACAATCGAAAACGTTAAATCTGCAGATGATTTAGTTCTTCAGTCATTCAAAGACTACACTCCGTCATTAGAAGACAACACAGAAAACTCAGTAACTCTAAAAACCAAAAATATTTCTCAAGATACTGCTCAAAAAGCAATTGATACTTTAATAGTAGACAATCCAGAAATCAAAATCACCAGTTTTGAAAGTATTGGAGCGGCACTTGGAAAAGAAACAATTAGAAAAACTATTTTTGCGTTAGCAATCTCAAGTATCATGCTTCTTCTATATATTAGCTTTGCTTTTAAGCAACTTAAGTATGGTGTTTGCGCTGTGATTGCGATGCTTCACGACTCTATTATTCTTCTCGGTAGTTTTTCAATACTGGGACACTTTTTTGGAGTAGAAATTGATCTTCTATTTGTTACAGCAGTACTTACAATTCTATCTTTCTCAGTTCACGATACCATTGTTGTTTATGACCGTATCCGCGAACTTTCCCATAAAAATAAAGGAGTAGAATTCGTTTCTTTGGTTAATCAGGCAGTAACTGAAACCATGGTTAGGTCACTAAATAACTCACTTACCATTATCTTTATGTTGATCGCCTTGTTCCTTATCGGAGGAGAAACAACCAAATTCTTCTCACTTGCTCTTTTAATCGGAACAATCACAGGTACTTATTCATCTACTTTTACGGCAGCTCCACTTCTCATAGTCTGGGAAAAATTCTTCAACAAGAAAAAATAATTATTTTCTGTTTCCGATCTCTTTAATTCGAGAAAGAAGATATTCTTTGTTATTTTTACTGGTATCCTCAAGAACTTCTTCAAATAACTCACTCAGTACCTTTCCAATCACGGGACCGGGTTTTACATTCAATACCTCCATTACGTCCCTTCCATTAATTACCATATCGTTTATTTCCATCGGTTCAAAGAGTTGCTCTCCAATACGTTTCTGAAGTTCCATAAATCTCCAACTAGTGGTATTACTTCCACTTCCTTTTCTGTCAGCAATCCTAAGAAGAATCATGTCAGCAATATTTTCTTTACCCACCTTTCGAATAATTCTTCTTATGGCAGCGTCGGTCATCTCTGGCTGGTAAGCAAACATATGCATTCGTACCAAAGTCACCACCTTTTCAGTATCTTTATTGGTAAATCGGAGTCGCTCACAAATTTCTTTTACCATTCTGGCTCCAATTACTTCATGTCCATAAAAGGTAATCATTCCGCGAGTGGGTTGAATAAATCCGCAGTTTGCGCAAGTTGTCATTTCATCGGACAAATCACGGAACATTTTTCCACATTTTCTACATTTGTGTCTTTGACTTCGGGGTTTCCCTACGTCATGAATAAAAGTAGCAAAACGTACGACTGGGTCTGGTGAAGAGCTATTTCGCAAACACTCCAGCATATGATCGAGTACTGTCAATTTGTGGTGGCCAGCTTGCATTACTCCTCGCCCCTCCAAAACTTCTGGAATTATTTGTTCCATGAGGCCTGTCGAAATAAGAAGAGACACTCCGTCGGCAGGGTAGCTTGAGCCAATGATTTTCATTAGTTCATCTCTCACTCTCTCTTTGCTAATATTGGCAAGCAGTGGGGCTTTTACATGTATAGCTTTTAAGGTTTCTTCTTCAATGGAAAATCCAAGATTCGCCGCAATTCTTATAGCTCTCATCATACGCAGGGCATCTTCCCCAAATCTCTTTTCGGGGTTCCCCACGGCTCGAATTAAGCCTTTTTCAAAGTCTTCTAGTCCGCCAACCAAATCGATAATCTCATATTTTCCGTCCTTTTGGCCGATTACCATAGCACCAACAGTAAAGTCCCTACGAGTTACGTCTTCTTCGAGAGTTTTTCCCCAACTTACATTGTCCGGTCTCCGGAAATCTGAATACTCTTTTTCTGATCTATAAGTAGTAATTTCGTACAGCTCTTTTTTCCCGTCCACTTCCACCTCGTAAGATACTGTTCCAAAATCATTATTATAAAAAGGCTCAAACTTTTCCAAAATTTCCAAACTTTGCTCGGGAGTTGCATTAGTAGTCAAATCACAGTTCTTTGGTACCTTCTCCATTAATATATTTCTCACTCCTCCTCCAACCAAATAAATCTCAAAACCACCTGCCATAAACAAGCTAATTACTTGTTTTAGATCTAAAGGAAGTAAAATAACCTCGTCTGGTAATAAAAATCGCCTGTACACGCATAAATCTTATCACGGCAAACAAGGTAAAATACTCCTATGGAAACAAGCTTCAAGGATTTTCTGATCCAAGCTAAAACAAATAGATCCAATATTGACGAAAAAAGGCTAAAAAAAGTCTTCGATTTTGCTGCCAAACACCACGAGGGACAAGTTCGACAAACAGGGGAAAGCTATCTCCAACATCCAGTTGCCGTAGCCAATATTCTCGCTAGTTGGGGTCTAGACCAATCTAGTCTCGAAGCTGCTCTACTTCACGATTTGCCAGAGATGTCTGATATTTCAATTGATGTAATCAGTACAACTTTTGGAGAAGAGATAGGTAAACTAGTTGAAGGAGTAAACCGTGTAGGAAAAGTAAAGCTGAGAGGAAGTCAAAATACAGAGTTTTTAGAAAACCTTCGAAAGATGTTTGTGGCTATGGCACAAGACATTAGAGTAGTTCTCATCAGGCTTGCGGATAGACTTCACAACATCTCCACCCTTGACGCTGTTCCTCTGTCCAAACAAAAACGCATTGCTGTTGAAACTATGGAGGTCTACGCTCCTCTAGCCGAACGTCTCGGTATGGGTCGTCTCAAAGGAGAGCTAGAAGATCTAGCCTTCCCCTTTATCTATCCTGAAGAATATACCTGGCTCCAAGAAATCGCCAAGCCACACTTCAAGTACTCAGAAAAAAATGTTTCCGGTATCATGAACAAACTTCGTCAACAGTTGGTAAAACATCAGGTGTCGGCTAAAGTCGAAGGGCGTCCAAAAAGAAAGTACAGTTTATTCAAAAAGCTACTTCGTCCAGAAATAAATCGCAACATCACCCAAATTCACGATCTCATGGCAGTTAGAGTGATTACAGAAGATACTTCAAGCTGTTACTCGGCTTTAGGTATTATTCATCAATACTGGAAACCAGTTCCAAATGCTGGAATTTCAGACTTCATTGCTCAGCCAAAACCAAATGGCTATCAATCAATTCATACAAAAATTTTTGACAACATGGGCAACATTGTTGAGATTCAAATCAGATCGGAAGAAATGCATCTTAATGCAGAGTTTGGTGCTGCTGCTCATTTCGCTTACTCTCAAGCAAAAAGCTCCGGAGCTTCCGATGAAAATCTTGAAAAGGGAACTGCCTTCAAAATCACCGATAAAATGTCTTGGGTTAAGCAATTAGCCGGCTGGCAAACTCAAGTTGGTTCTCCGGGAGAAAACATCGAAGACTACAAACTAGACGCACTATCCCAACACATATATGTTTTCTCTCCCAACGGAGATGTGTATGATCTTCCAGAAAAATCTACTCCAGTTGATTTCGCTTTTAGTGTTCACTCAGACCTCGGGCACTACATTCAAACTGTATTAGTTAACGGTCGAATTGCTTCACTTGATCACGAACTTAAAAGTGGCGATATCATTGAAATTCAAAAATCAAAGAGTCTCAAAAAACCAAACAAAAACTGGTTGAGGTTCGTCAAAACTCACAAAGCCAAAATAGAAATCAGAAAAGTAGTTCAAGACACAGACTCCTAGTATAAAATCAAAGAGTCTAATGAAAATACTACCCAAAGACTTCCATCCTCGGTCTATCCTAAGTGTATTAGCCTTATTGTGTCTATCTGTATACTTTGTCTTCTTTCCAACTATTAGCTCACCCTTAGAAAAAAAACTGCCCAAAGTTAAAGCAGCTTTTGTTAGTGAACCTCAGCTACCAGTATCCAAAAATATTCCCGTTCCGAGTCTTTCAGCAACAGGAGTATTTGTCACTGACCTCAATACTGGAGTTGTTCTTTATGAAAAAAATGCCAACACAAGACTACTTCCTGCTTCTCTTACAAAAATTATGACTGCTCTTGTTGCCATGGATTTTTATGATGACGACTCAATTCTCTCCGTAAAAAACGGCCACGTGGCGAATGGAAACACTATAGATCTCAGAAAAGGTGACAAACTGACGGCCTACGATCTTCTTTATGGCCTCCTTGTCCCGTCAGGAAACGACGCTGCAGTTACTTTTGCCGAGAACTATCCTGGAGGATATCAAGCCTTCATCTCGAGAATGAATTCTAAAGTAACAGAGATGGGTCTTTTAAACACACATTTTTCAAACGTCTCGGGAGTAGAAAGTTCAAACCACTATACCTCGGCATACGATATCACTATGATAGCGATCAGAGCTCTAGCCCGCCCACAATTTTCCTCAGTAGTCTCTACTCAAAAAGTCACACTCCAAAGCCTGAAAGGGAATATATATCCTTTAGAAACAACCAATACCCTTCTAGGCAAAGATGGATTCTTTGGAGTAAAAACAGGCTGGACTCCAGAAGCCGGAGAATGTCTTGTTATTCTAGCCGAAAAAGAAGATCATCCAGTCATCATTACGGTGTTAAACAGTAAAGATCGCTTTGGTGAAGCCCAGTCTCTTTTTAACTGGGTCTACAACAATTTTTCTTGGGAATAGTATTTATTTCTTAATTGCTCCCTCGACTATAGCTGACACATAAGCAGTAAAGCCTTGATCTCCAAGAAATATATAAATTGGCATGGCATATCCGGTGCTATTGTTAGCATCGTAATATCCAAGAAACACTCTTCGTATTTTGACCTCAGACGTCGAAGTTTCACCTAAAAATACATAGCCACCACCATTTGCTAGCTCATTCCAAGCTTCATCTCCCGTTTTAATTGGATATGTTCCGCTCTTGGTGTAATCAATTTTATTGTATTTGTAATCAAGGCTAATTATCTTGTCACTTAAAGTCTTTGATCCAGAGACAACGATACTCAGCAACCCTTTATTTGGATCGGCTCGATAAAAAGGATAACTAGCTACAATTTCGTTTGTTTTACTTTCAGCTTTTATTTCGTCCATATTTTTTCTAAACAAATCTAGCTGTACAAAATCGGCGTCCGATAAAGATAATGCTTTAGACAGATTTCCACCATCATCTTTTAAGTAAGTTACTTTTTCTACACCAATTATGTCTGAGCTAAGAAGTCCAACTCGGCTAAGGTAATTTTCAGTTTCCATTATCACTGCTTTGTCCGAAGCGAAGCTGGCCATAGATGCTAAGGCAGGATTGTTTTGCCACTGTCTAGTTAGATTAAAATGACCACTCACAATATTCATATCGAGTCTTGAGTTCAGCTGATCTTGATTAGTCCAAATGTAATTAGACTCAGTCTTTTGCTCTGGTTTAAATAAAAATCCCAAAGCGGCTGCTGTCTCAATTCCCTTTTCAGCATCAGAAAAAGTACTTCTTTTAATGGGTTGAGAATAAACTCTCATTCTATCTACAAAGGTTGGAATACTACCTGTCGGAAGTTCCAGAGACAACTTTGGTCGTGAAACACTTTCAGGAAAAACTATTTTTGGCAGTTGGCCAAAATCCATAGTCGGATCAGGTAGGGGAGCAGGATTGATACTTTGATAATACTTAATGAGCGCTCCGCCCAAATACCAAAGGATGGTTATTACCACGAAACCAATCGCGCCAAACTTAATTACCTTTCTTGCAGTTATAGATGCTTGTGTAAGTGTCGCCATAGACTAAATCAAGTATACTATCACTATGACGCCTACGCACGTAAGAACTAGAATTGCCCCCTCTCCAACAGGAGTGCCACATATAGGAAACACAAGAACCGCTCTATTTGATTATTTACTCGCCAAAAAATATGGTGGCGAGTTTGTTTTACGTATCGAAGACACCGATCAAGAACGTCTCATTCCGGAAGCTGTTGATAAGATCTATCAAATTTTTGACTTTCTAGGAATGAAGCGTGATGAAGACCCCACCATTGGTGGACCTTACGGACCTTATGTCCAAACCGAAAGGCTTGAGATTTATCAAAAATATGCTCAAGAACTAATCAAAATCGGTGCCGCATACTACTGCTTCTGTTCGGAAGAAAGATTAAAAGATCTCCATGAAAATAATCAGTTCGCTAAGTATGATCGTCACTGTCGAAATCTATCTCCAGAAGAAATAAAAGCCAAGCTAGATTCAGGTGCTCCTTACGTAATAAGGGTCAAGATGCCAGAAGACGGCTTTTCGGTTTGGCACGACTTGGTCCAGGGAAAGTTAAGTCTTCCAAACGTCGAGTGTGACGACAAAGTTCTAATGAAAACCAATGGTATTCCCACATATCATTTGGCCGTTATAGTAGACGATTACTTGATGAAAATTAGTCATGTCCTTCGCGGTGTTGAGTGGATGATGTCAACTCCAGTTCATCTGTTTTTACTTGAGTCACTTGGTTGGGAGCCGCCAATTCTCGCTCATGTTCCTCTGCTTCTAGGTCCAGACAAAAGCAAGCTTTCCAAGCGCCATGGTGCTAAGTCGGTTTTAGAATACGCCGCAGACGGGTATCTTCCGGAAGCAATCAATAATTTTCTTTTTTACCTAGGTTTTTCCTATAAAGACAATCATGATCTTTTAACGCTAGATGACATGATTCAGGTTTTTGACGAGAAAAAAATTCAGAAACAAAATGCGATCTTTGATATTCAAAAGCTAAATTATCTTAATAGTCAATGGATTAAGAAACTTGATTCTGAGGACCTCTTCAATAGATTAAAGACATTTATTCCAGAAGCTTGGCAATCTGAGAAGACCAAAGTAATTTCAATTATCGACATCGCTAAAGAGAGAATGTTTACTCTAAAAGATTTTGCACCAGCAGCAGAGTATTTCTTCACTACCCCCGAAGTAGACAAACAGCTAGTTCTAGAACAATCGGCGCACACAGAAGAAGAAACAAAAAAGTGGTTTCAAACAGCAGTTTCATTAATTGAGAACTCAAATAACTACACTTCTGAAAATCTTCACGAAGAATTTGCAGCCGCCCAAAAAGACTCAGGAATGATGCCTCGAGAGGCTTTTATGTCTCTTCGCGTAGCCATCTCTGGTCGTACTGTCTCACCACCACTTTTTGACTGCTTTGTTATTTTAGGAAAAGAAGAAACAAAAAAGAGATTACTCTCTGTATTTGCTTAAACTATGGCAGAAAGCAATTTGCAAAACTCAATAGCCAAACTCGAAAAGAGGTCAAACTCTCTTCGTAAAAAAATTCTTAAAAATCCATCAGCTAAAAAGTTTTTTTCAAAAACGACTCTCTTAGCATACGATCTACGTCAAAAGTCAGCTAGATTATTAGCTGGAGCAGGACTTGTTGGTAGTATCCTCGCTATGCCTATGCCTCAGACCGTTTCTGTCCCCATGGAAATATCAGAGCCATCAAAATCAATTCTTTCAAACCAACAAAAAATACTCGGCAATCTCCAAGAATTAATTCCTCATACACCTGCCAAGCTAACGGGGGAAACTGCTACCAAGGTTGAAGACTTGATATACAAAAACATGAATATTCCAGTCAAAGTCGAGCTGGAAGGTCAATCGCTTAATCACACAGTAGGCTACACTGGGTTTGAGCAACATCTATATCGCTACCCTGGTGATACCCTTGCCGAACACGATGAAATCCAAGAGGCAGGAATAGCCCCAGGTCTTGGCGCCTTTGGTTATTTTGTCAAAGACGCTCAAGATTTTTCCACAAAAACCTACATGCAGGAAAAATATTACTGCGTTGTTCAAACTCTATATCTATCGAACTGGAACACAGATTATAGACAATTAAAAGATTTTTATGCATTTAGAAAAATGCTTGTGGTCAATCCTGTAAATGGTAATGCTGTTGTATGTGTAATAGGAGACGCTGGTCCAGCAGAATGGACTGGGAAGCAATTCGGAGCATCTCCTGAAACAATGCAAGCACTGGATCTTAACAAAGGACCCAGAAAAGGACTAATTCTGATGATGTTTGTAGATGACCCAGATAATAAAATTCCTTTAGGACCCGTTAATTATTAAAAAATATGGCACCACTTTTTTTCGACCACCTAGTAATCAAAACAGAAATCATCGAGTTAATTAATAAAAAGCAGGAAGCCGAAAACCAAAAAGGTAAAGCTCTTCAATTAATTGACGACATCCTTTATCAAGGAATAATCTGTCATGTTTTAGAAAAGCTAAATCCTCAGCACCACGACACTTTTCTTTGTCAAGTTCATGAACGCCCTTATGATCCAGAAGTCTTAGCCTATCTCAAAAAACACGTTGGACCAGACATCGAAGAATACATCAGAAAAGCCGCCAACAAGATGGTAAAACAGATCCTCAAAGATCTTTCAGAATAATCCTCCTCGTCATATTGTTCATTATGTGTTAATCTAATATCCATGGAAGAAGAAAAATGTCCCAAATGTGGCGCACCACTATCAGAAATCACCGAAACCCCAACAGGTCGTAGACTAAGACGCTGTTCAACAGGAGTCTGGAATACCGAAACTCACAAAACCGATGGTTGTGATTACGTCAAATGGCTCGAGATCGAGCCTCAAACTTTAGACGAAAAATGTCCCAAATGTGGCGAGCCACTCGTCCTTCAAGTCACTCGTTTTGGCAAAAAAATGAAAAAATGTAGTGCTGGCGGATGGGACAAAGAAGCCAAAAAGGCAACAGGATGCGACTATGTTGAGTGGATTAATGGCACCACAGAAAAACTCGACGAAAAATGTCCCAAATGTGGTGAGCCATTAGTTTTGTACACCACTGCAGCTGGCAAAAAAATGAAAAAATGTTCTACTTCAGGTTGGGATAGAGAAGAGAAGAAGGCCACAGGTTGTGACTATATAGAGTGGCTCAAAACTGAATTCAAACCCCAAGCTCAAAACGGAGAAGAATTCCTTCCACCAGAAGATATTTTCTAATTCACCCGAATAGTATTCATATAGAAAAAAGACACGCATAGTAGATAGTGTTGACATTACACTAAGTAAGTGATAAACTTCTTTTGTTATCACTAATACAAACAATGAATATTGCTTCTCTGTTTGATATAAACACTACTTTTTTTACCCTTCTAAACTACCCCATGAGTTATCTGGAGTTTTTTGGAACAGTACTTACGGGTCTTTCTGTCTATCTTTCTGCCAAAAACAAAGTAATTTCTTGGCCAATAGGTATCGTTGGAGTAGTTCTATTTGGTTTTCTTTTTTATCAAATTCAGCTTTACTCAGATCTATTTGAACAAGTTTATTATCTAGCAACTGGTTTTTGGGGTTGGTGGTTATGGACTCATCCAAAGAAGGAAGACAAAGATACCAATAACGAGCTCAAAGTCAGTTTTGGATCTCGCAATTTCAATTTTGTAGGTCTTGCTTCGATAGTCTTACTAACAATCTCCATGAGTTACTTCATGTCCAACATCCACCTTATCTTCCCTGTTCTATTTCCCATCGCTGCCTCTTTCCCTTTTATGGATGCTTTCACTACAGCCATGAGTTTCGTTGCCAATATTTACTTAGCCAAGAGAAAAATTGAAAACTGGTATATGTGGATAATTGTCGACGTAATAGCTGTGTTTCTCTACTTCCAAAAAGGAGTTATTTTCCTCTCAATTCTTTACTTCTTCTTCCTAATTAACGCCATCAAGGGTTTGTACGACTGGTCAAAAACTCAAAAAAGTTATGCCAAAGAAATATAAGACAGGTTTTATCATTGGAAAGTTTGTTCCTCTTCACAAAGGTCACCAGTATCTAATTGAGTCTGCCCTGAAGCAGTCCGAGAAACTCACGATAGTTGTTTGTCAAAACGACAACAAAAATTATATTGATGCAAGGATTAGAGCCAACTGGATCAGAGAGTTATACCCAGAAGCAAAAGTGCACATCTATCATCACAGAGACGCGCTAGACTCAACCTCAATAGACATTTCACCTATCTGGGCAGAGCTTACCGTAAAGTATCTAGGCTACGTTCCTGATGCTGTTTTTTCTTCAGAGGAGTATGGTAAGAAATACGCTGAGTGTATGGGTAGTGCCCATGTCATGATAGACAACAAGCGTCGAAAATACCCCATCTCCGGAACACTTATTCGTTCGAACCCTTATAAATATTGGCAATATCTGAGTGAACCAGTAAGGGGTTTCTACTCAAAAAGGATTGTTATCTTGGGAGCTGAATCCACAGGAACTACCACTCTTACCAAAGCTCTGGCCCGTCACTATCGCACTTCGTGGGCTCCAGAATACGGTCGCACATACTGCGAAGGTCGCCGAACAGCCAAAAATAGAAACAACTGGACAGCTGATGAATTTATTCACATCGCCAGTGTCCAAAACGATATGGAAGACTTTCTTGCAAGAAAAAGTAATAGACTATTAATTTGCGACACAGACGCGTTCGCAACTAGACTCTGGTTCGAAAGATATCTTGGATTCCTTTACCCAAAGCTAGATGAGATCACCAACACTCAAAACAAAAGTCTCTATATTCTCACAGGCGACGAAATCCCTTTTGAACAAGACGGCACGAGAGACGGGGAACATATAAGACACCAAATGCATCAAAGATTTGTCGAAGAACTGGAAAAGCATCACCTAAACTACATCCTCGTCACAGGTAATCGTCAAAAAAGACGCAAAGATGCCATTGCTGCCATAGACAAACTTTATGAAGTAAGCCAATAAAAAGCCAACGATTTCTCGTTGGCAAATACCATAAATTTCTAGAGCATGTAGACTAGATGATTATCCTTTGCATATGTCTCGACTTTCGCAATATCTGCGAAATAACTTTTTTCATCCAGATCTCCCCATCGAATCACTGTCATCGGCGAATCCATTGTCAAATTAGAATAATAATGTGACTTCAGATCATTAAGCATATTTTCGTGGTCTGTGTATCCGTCGGCTTCCAGTTCTTCTTGGGTAATTTCTGCCAAAGTTGTGTATCGAACATCGACGATAGTGGTCAAAACAGCCCAAGGTTCTACATGGCAACAAATCATCACCGGTCCAGTTTTATAATCTCTGTGACCTTCTCGAATGGTGATCTTTTTTTTACCCAGCATAATCGCAAGTCGTACAGCTGGGTTTGGTGCAATCAATATAGCTTGCAAAGCTTGTTTCATTAATCCTCCTTTTTAGTGTGCGTTACAGCTAGCATTTTACCACCCAAACGTGGGAAAATAGGGTAATGCCAAAAAATAAAATATCTCCTCTTGATCAGGCATCCCAAAACCTCACCACTTGGATCGGGACACCTCAGTCAATACTAGCTCATACTGCAATTTTTATGGGAGTTTTTGCTCTAGTCCTTTTTGGTATTTCTTTTGACAAAATATTGCTTACCTTAACTACAGTTCTATCTTTGGAAGCTATTTATCTTGCCATATTTATTCAAATGACAGTCAATCGTACTACCAAGAGTCTAACTGGAGTTGAAAAAGACATCGATGATATCCAAGAGGACGTCGAAGACCTAGGAGAAGATATTGGTGACATTCAGGAAGATGTTGATAGTCTTGAATTAAACGTCAAGGGGATTTCAGAGGATTTCATAGAGGACGACAACGAAGAAGACGAGGTGGTCAAAGCTCTAACAGATATCGAAAAACGTCTCACCAATCTTCAAGAAGACATCAAGGTTCTAAAGAAAAAAGGCCTATTTTAATTCCTTGCTTGACAAATATTTATCTTATAGTATAATTTGCCTATCTCAATTTACTCCAAGGAGGTAATATGGCACTTTTAGATAAAGTAATGCCTGTGTTTAAACAAAAGAAGTTGGGTTTAGAACAGCCCATCATTGTTGTTCTGCATACCAAACAGGATAGTTCTCAACTTATTGCAAAATCGACACTGCGTGAACTGAGCCAAAGATGGTCTTTATCTCAGTTCGGTCCAGAAGGTTGCGACCTTGCAAACCCCATGGTACTTCTTGCCTCCGAGCAACTAGATGGCAGTTATTGCTTCCCAGAAGCACTCACCATTGCCCAGTACGAAATGTATTATGGATTGCTTCCCGTAGATATCGTCGAAGACTAAATTATTGTTAAATCGCACCGCCGCAAGCGGTGCGTTTTTTATTTATATAGATTATTTCTTCGAATATACTCTGCTACTTCAGGAGTTACTAACCCTTCAATTGACTCTTCGTTTTTTATTCTTCTTCTTATTTCCGTACTAGTGATATCAAGCTGAGGCACTTCATATATCTCAAAATTTTCAGGAAGATTATAGATTTTTGGATCTAGATACCCAGGCCTTGGAAGTATCAAAAAATTATATTTACTATATAGTTCCTCTCCTCTTATCCATACAGCCTGAATTTCACATTTACCACCATATTTTTCTTGTGGAACTACCGAGTCAGCTCCGGTAAACCACGTAATTTCGGCATCAGGATACTGTTTCTGGAAATTTTCAATTACTTCTATCGTGGGAGTATTACCTTCGTAGACATCATTAAACTTTATATTAAATTTCGTTTCGCCCTGCCAAAGCCATTCATTTGGGAAAGTAAGAATTGTCATCGCTACTCTATGGTCAGGAGACACAAACCCTTCTTTATCTGGGCGAACTCCAGAAGGAATCCAAAAAACCTCATCAAAGCGGTTACTTTTTAATAACCCCTCCACCAAGTGTCTGTGTCCTAGTTGTGGTGGATTAGCAGCCGATCCACCAATACCAATTTTTAATTTCTCCATAATATATTTTAGCCGATTATGGTTTTCTATATACTGCGAAATTTGTCTCAGAAATTCCGCAATTTTGGAAGTCTTCAGGTACTTCAATTTTTTCAAACTCGTGCAAATAACTGGAAAGATCAATATTGCTGGTTATGGTGTCATCTAAAGCAATCATACCTTCATCAGTTAAAACTCTAACGGCTTCTCTTAATTGTTTTTCTGTAGTATTGGTAAATAATCCAAAAAACAATACCATATCAAAACAAGAGTTTGGGAAAGGCATGTTTATATTATCCGCAACAGTATTCATTCCACTTCCAAGTTCGGGAAAATATTTTGTCTCGTCCCCGTCATAACTCTCCATGCTAGTATGGATTACTTTTTCTTCTCCAAAAACTAGTTTTGGAATGATATCACAACCCGAACCAGCATACAAAATTTTTTCAGAAGAGGAATTCGATTTTAACCAATTCAAAAACAAGTACTGTGCTTTCTTATAATCCAGTTCGTACTCCTCATCAAGTTCAGCAGTCCAAGGATCATCTTCTCTCAAAGGCAACACAGACTTTTCAACCTCTTTCTTTATTATTTCAAGAATATCTTTTGGGATTGTCTCATCAATAATGTTTTCGAATTCCATACGAGATTATAACAACAACCAAACTATATTTTGCCTCCTATTTGAAATATTGTGAAACAAGATCATAATGAAAATATGAAGAAAAAAACTCCAATCAAAATTAACAAGGCTATAAAAATTTCTTTACTGATAATTTTGCTTTTTCCCATTGCTTTTTTCTCGCTTTTCCTCTTTGGGGAAGTGTTTAGTGGAGATATCTCAGGGTTGAGTCATTTACTTCAAATTGCTCCTTTTGCACTGATCTTTTTCCTCATCACAAAATATTTGTAAACCACGCCACGATTCTATTAGGGGAAGCGTTAAAAAATTAGAATATATTTTTGTGAATCACCATCTCCGAGCTCAAAAACAAGATATAAAGAAGAAGCAAAAAGAAACCTTCTAGTCGAGAAATTGAGTGTTTTGTTCTTGCAAAATAAAAAAATGCAGCCAAACCCACAACGAGAAAGACTAGACTCACCACATAACTATTTGTGAGATAAACAGTCTTGTTGTAAACAAGAGTAAGCATTCCAATTAAAAACGTATTAAATACTGCTGATCCTATATAGTCACCAAAAGCCACCTGCTTGTTCTTCATAAATATCGAACGTACAACCAGTGACAGTTCTGGAATGTTTGTACCAATTGAAATAAAGATCAAACTAATAAAAAATGGCGATACATTTAATAGTTTAGAGAAATACAAAGATTGATCAACCACAAATTTACTTGCTACAAAAATAATACCAACTGCGATTAATATTTTTATTATTTCTTTTCCAACTCTTACCCCAGATTTTGGACTAAAAGTTTTAAGTTGATTAGACAAACCCTTTTTTGCTCCAATGCTGAGTAGCAGAATTCCAAACAGCGCTAACGTAATAATACTGTCTACTCTTCCGATCTCTCCGTCCAAAACTAAAATTGCTGGAATTGCGACGACTAATAACGCCATTGGTAGATTAAAACCTCTAAACACCTGAGGAATTTGAATATTCCTTCCT
>CAZMCB010000014.1:0-19840 GCA_964564895.1 uncultured Pseudomonadales bacterium
ATCGACAATGTTGTTCATAGGTTTTATTTATTCTTCACTTGCGTTGGTAACACCCGCTTCAGCGGCTTCTTCGGAAACTTCTTCCGGTTGTCCTTCATTTTCTTCTTCCTCGTCTTCGAAGGTAGCAGCTTGGAGTTCTTCACTCATGGCTGTGGCTTCGGAGATCTCTGCCGCAACATCAGGTTTGATGGCGGTTTGATCTTCCTCAGCAACTTCGACTGAGCCGGTTGGAACGATGGCCAACCCAAGAGAGTTAAGCTCTTTGGTAAGGACTTTGAATGACTCTGGAACAGAAGACATGGGGATAGTTTCGCCTTTGACAATGGATTCGAAGGCTTTGGAACGGCCAACGACGTCATCAGACTTGATAGTAAGCATTTCTTGGAGAGTGTAGGCAGCCTTGTGTGCTTCGAGAGCCCAGACTTCCATTTCTCCTAAACGCTGTCCACCCATTTGAGCTTTTCCTCCTAATGGCTGCTGTGTGACTAAACTGTAGGGTCCAATTGAACGCGCATGGGTCTTGTCTTCGACCATGTGGTTTAGTTTGATGATGTAAGTAACACCAACGGCAGTTTCTTCTTCAAAAGCTTCACCTGAGCGTCCATCATAAAGCTGGATTTTTCCAGTAACGGGCAAATCGGCTTCTTTGAGGGCTTCGGCAATTTTGGCTTCGGAAACGTTTTCGAAAACTGGAACGGAGTAGCGTTTGCCTAGTTTGGCACCTGCAAATCCGAGCTGAGCTTCCAAGAGCTGCCCTAGATTCATACGGGCAAGAACGGAAAGAGGAGAGATAATGATGTCGACTGGAGTACCGTCGGCCATGTGAGGCATATCGGCCTGAGAGACGATCTTACTAATGACACCTTTGTTTCCGTGACGTCCTGCGACTTTGTCACCGACGGTGATTTTACGGAGCTGAGCAACCTTGATCTTGATTTGTTTGATGACACCTGCATCGAGCTCGTCTCCATCGTCTCTATTTAAGACTCTGACGGAAATTACAACTCCTTGTTCACCATGAGGCATACGAAGGGAAGTGTCTCTGACTTCTCTGGCTTTTTCACCAAAGATAGCGCGGAGTAGTCTTTCTTCTGCTGTGAGTTCGGTTTCACCTTTGGGAGCGATTTTTCCGATAAGAATGTCGTTTGGTCCTACGACTGAACCGATGGCGATGATGCCTTCGTGGTCGAGGTTTCTAAGATCAGCTTCGGCAACGTTTGGGATATCACGAGTTAGCTCTTCAGGTCCAAGCTTTGTGTCCATGACGTCACAGGTGTGCTCATGAATATGAACGGAAGAAAGAAGATCTTTTATTACACAACGATCGGAAACAACGATTGCATCTTCGTAACCTAGACCTTCAAAAGCGGCGTAGGCGATTAAAAGGTTTTGTCCTAAAGCCAACTCACCGTTTTCGGCAGCTGGACCATTGATGATGCAGTCACCTTTTTTAATTTTGTCTCCCATGTCAACAATTGGATGTTGGTTGTAGGAAGTGTCTTGGGAAGAATTGTGATATTTTCTGATGTTGTAGGTAACGATATCTCGATTGACCTCGACAAAACCGTAGTCAAATGTGGAGATTTCTGAAGCTGCAGTCTTGGCGTCTTTGGCGGATAGTTTTATATCGATATGATCGGCATCTACAGCTACGACTTCGCCGTCAAACTGAGATTGAACTGACCATCCCATACTTTGAGCAACGACACTTTCCATACCTGTTCCAACGATAGGAGCTGAAGGCTTGACCAAAGGTAAGGCCTGAGTAAGATGGTGAGTACCCATGAGTGCACGAGTACCTTCGTCTTGCTGAACAAAAGGAATAAGAGCGGCGGAAGTACCAACAACCTGACGAGGAACGACGTCGATGTATTGAATTAACTCAGCGTCGACTTCCAAATACTTTCCTTGGTAACGAGCAGGAACCCATTCTTGGGTAATTACATCACCATCACGCTCAATACCAGCATGAGTGACATAAACATCTTCTTCATCATCAGCGGCAAGGAAAACAATTTCTTTACCAATAACCATTTTGGTTTTGCCACCTTTGGTAACTTTTTCAACTTTGAGATAAGGAGATTCGAGGAAACCATAGTCGTTGATTCTGGTGTATAGAGCAAGATAAGTAACCAAACCAATGTTTGGACCTTCAGGAGATCTCACTGGACAGATTCTGGAGTATTGGGAAGAGTGAATATCACGCATGGAGAAACTGGCGCGTTCTCTGGTGATACCACCAGGTCCCATAACGGAGATACGACGAAGGTTGTCAATTTCTGAGAGAGGATTAACTTGATCTAAGATAGAAGAAAGTCTGTTTCTGCGGAAGAATTCGGTGATAGCGGAGATGATTGGACGTGGGTTGACGAAAGCGGCTGGGGTTGGGAGTTCGTCGGGCTTAGCGAGAGACATTTTCTCTTTGATGGAACGTTCGAGACGGAGAAGTCCGGCTTTGAAAGAGGTCTGATTGACTAGCTCGCCTACACAGCGAAGACGACGGTTGGCCAAGTGGTCAATATCATCGGTTTTTCCATGACCATTTTGAAGACCAATTAAGTATTTGATAGCACCAACAAAGTCGTCGATGGAAAGAGTAACGTGCTGTTTGTCGACTGGGATATTTAAGCCTAATTTGCGACTCATTTTGTAGCGACCAACGAGACCTAAGTTGTAGCGACGGGAGTCAAAGAACATCTGGTGAAGAAGAGCTTTGGCGTTTTCGAGAACGGCTGGCTCGCCGGGTCTGACTTTTTGATAGAACTCAAGAAGAGCTTCTTCGGTATTTGTGGTGGTGTCTTTGAGAAGAGTTGTGGAGATATATTGGTGATCTTTGTCGACATCAACATCAGCAAAAAGCGCTAGAATTTCTTCGTTGGTACTGAATCCCAAGGCACGTAGAAGAGTAGTGGCTGATACTTTGCGGTGACGGTCGATACGAACTGAAAGGTGATCGTTGCGACTTACCAAAACTTCGAGCCATGAACCACGCATGGGACGGATTTCGGCTTGGTGAATGGCACGACCAGAGTGTGGATCAACTTCTTTGGTGAAGTAAGCACCTGGGGAGCGAACTAACTGATCAACTACGACACGTTCAACACCGTTGATGATGAAGGTACCTGTGGTGGTCATCATGGGGATGTCACCTAGGAAAATTTCCTGTTGCTGAGTAGCTTTTGAGTGAAGATTGGTGAGTTTAACGGTAGCCCAGAGAGGTGCTTCAAAAGTGACACCTTTTTCAAGACATAGTTTTGGAGTGATTTTTGGGAGACCGATTCTGTTACTTAAAAATTCGAATTCAAAAACCTTACCAGTGAAATCCCTAATAGGATTAAGTTCCGTGAGAGACTCGCGAATGCCATCCTGTAAGAATTGCTTGTATGAGTCTATTTGAATTTGGATTAAATTCAATTCTGGTAATACTGAGTTAATTGAGCCCCAGTTTTCACGATTGGTTTGTTTATTCATCCGTTTTTTGGATTGTAAGGAAAAGTAAATAACAATGGACAACACATACAAAGACTTGACCGAGACAAAATCCAGCCAAGTTTATAGCAGTGCCTAAGGATATCATAAAGTCAAGGCTGTTGTCAACCCGGGAATTTACTAATTAGAGCAGTCCTTTTTGAGATAGGTGCAAACGTTTTGGTTGTGTTCTTCGAGAGTGTTTGCAAAGCGAATTTTACCGTTTAGATCGTGAAGATAAAACCAAGCGGAAGTTTTCTTGGGATTGGCTGCAGCAAGAAGGGCAGATTTTCCTGGGTTACTGATTGGCTTGGGAGGCAACCCTTGATTTTGGTAGGTGTTGTAAGGAGAGTTTATTTGGATATCTGCCCGAGTGATGGTTTTGGGCCACCAATCACATTCAAGTTTTTTACATCTGATGTTTGAGAGGGCATATTGAACAGTTGCGTCGATCTGTAATGGCCAGTTGGCTGCTAGTCTATTTTCCATAACTCCGGCAATTTCTGGCATTTCACTGGCTACGGCTGATTCACGCTCTAGTAATGAGGCTAAAATGGTGACTTTTTGTCTATCTGCTTCTGAAATATTGGCTTCTGTCAAAATATCTAAATATCTTGTTTCAAGTTTTTTTACGATTGCTGAGGTTGACGCTTTGGGATCAAAATCGTAGGTATCTGGAAAAAGTCTCCCCTCTTTGTCTGTGGTTTGGGCGATAAATTCTGTGGATGAGAAGGTTTTTCCTTCGACCGACTTGAAGGCATTTTCAAAAATAAGGGCAATTTCTTGACGCCTCAACCCCTCGGGAATAGTTACTCTAAGCGTCTTCGTACTTGCACGAGTAAGACTATTGGCTATCTCTGTGATTGTCATATTTGGAGAGAGGCGGAAGAAACCAGCTTGAACTCTGTTTGAAATACCAAAAGTAACTACGGTGATTTTGAATGCTGCTCTAGATCTAATTAACTTGGCATTGCTTAGTTCTTGACCAATTCTATCGATTCCCCAACCTGATTTGATTTCAAATTCTTGAGCTGTAGTTGGTGTATTGGTAACTGGTCTTGTACTGACAAAGAACCAACTAAAAAAAGCAATAGCAAGGATAGTAAGGGCAATAAAAAGACGTCTGAACATATTTTTAGACTTCACTCAAAAGAGCGCGGCGGTATGTTTTTGATTTGGGATTAAAAATAAAAATACGACCACATTTACACGTTACCTGATTGCAGCCGGCAACTTTTTTTGAGGGAATACTATCTCCTTCGACAAGAGGAGTGCCACAACCGACACAGGATCCCTTGGAAAGAAGCCATGCTTGTACGGGAGCAATGATATTCTTGAACATAATTTAATTATATACGATGAAAAATACTGAAGCGTTTATTTGTTCAACAACAGATTGCCGACAACAAAAAGAAAAACAAAAAATATCATGAAAAGAGCTGTATATAAAACCAACCTAACGGCCTTTTTGGGTTGTTTGTCTGTAAAAAATATTTTTAAGGGAATACTTAGAGTGATTAGGCCACAAATCAGCGCAGAAGTTGAAAGCAAGACCAGCATTATTAAAGGAGCTAGGAATTCTGGAATATTATTAAACCAGTTTTCCCCAAAGGAGAGGAATGTTCCGATTAGACCACAGTATGCAGTTAGTCCGAGAGCTTGAAAAAGAGCGGTCTTAATCAATGGATACTTTCTATTTTTGTCGGCCATAAATTATTTTACTCTTTCTTTATAGAGAGTCGAGGTAATCCTCCAAGATAATGGCGGCGGCGGTTTGATGTTCGTCGTGTTTGCGTCTTACAAGCGTTTTGCCTGTTTCTTTTAAGAGACTTCTAGCGGAACGAGAGGATAAATCTTCTGAAAACAATATTATTTCGCCAGAAAATACTTTTTCTAGTTCGTTTTTGAATTCTTGAGCAAATTCAACAAGAGGACCGTGATTGGGAGTGCCGATGACGATAGTGTCTGGATTATTTTTGGCAATTATGGGGAGTAGTTTGCCGAGAAGCTTGTCTCTTTTTGATTCATAAATCGTAGAAAGAGGCTGTGCCAAAATACCCTCGTGAGAAATGGCGAGGCCGGTATGAGCAGTTCCTAGATCGAGACATAAAGTAATAGGCATAGTCATATTGTAGTCGATTGTAACTAACACAAAAAAAGAAAAAGGCGCTTATTAGGCGCCTTGAATTTTTGGCGTTGGAAGACGAAGTAGGTATCGTTGTTACCCTGCATCTTTCGAAGTAGGTATCGTTGTTACCCTCCTTCGTCTCCCAACGTGTGAATATTAGCACAACTGATGTACTTGTCAAGAAAATTAGTTTTCTATCAGTGCTGCCTCAACGACAAGTCGTTTTAGTGTAGTTCCTGGAGGAACACAGGTAATTACTTTGATTGTTTTAGCATTGTAGTTTTGTTTTAGCACCCAGAGCTCTGAAGGCTTAACCTCCATGGTGCTAGTGACGCGATAGGTATATTCTCGATCATTGTACTTAACAAAAATGTCAGAGCCTGGCTTGACCTTGGGAAGATTTGAAAAAATAGTAGTGTATTTTTTGGGATCAAAAAACTGTGGAAGAGTGGAGTGACCAAATATCACAGGAGAACCTGCCTGACCCGGTAGGGCAGTTTGGGGGTACTGGACTAAGTGTTTGGTAAGATCTTCATCAAAAAGACTTACAACAGCGTCGCTGAGCCCTAAAGATGGAATAGAGATAGAGTAGAAATCCGGAATACTGGCGTCATCGTGTTTCTGAGCAGTAAAAAGTTCACTGTCTGTGTTTCCTGGGAACCAACTACTGGCTTTTGTGTAGTCTAGATCACTTAATATTTTTGGCTCTTTGCTCGAGTTGGCATTTGATTCGTAGTACACAGGAGAAAGAAGACCTTGATTGAAGTTTCCAAAGAGCTTTACGTCTTTTAGCTGATAACTGACAACAGGATAAGCTACGGCGCCAAGAATACCAAGACCTAGTGCGGAAATAAGCGTCGGGACAGTCTTTAAATAGATAGGAATCTTACGCCCAGGATGCGGATTTGCAGCCGTCGCCTTTTTGTAACCATAGAGCATATTATTTAACAGCTAGCTCAAATTTGATGTTTTTGAGGGGGATAGTATTGGTGAACAACGGGATCTTTGGAGCAATTTTTATGGTGAGATTTTCGAACCCTTGGATTGTTGAAAAGATTGGTCTTATTGATTTTGCAGGTTTACCCTTGATGAATTCAGCATATTTGGCTTCATCAATAATGGGGAACAAACTAGACTCAACATTTACTTTGGCTTCATAGAAATCATCTTTTTTAACTGGAGTTTCTAAAACAATAGAGGTATTTCCGGGGAAGATTTCCGAACCTCCAGGAATCTGAGGGGTGAGCTGTGAGGAAGCTAATTGGAATAGAGTATCTTCTCCATAAACCAAGGTATCCACTGAACCCTCTAACTCAAGATTTAAAACGGTAGCTTCTTCTCCAACATTTTTATCGAAAGTTTTTTTGGTATAGACAAAATCAGAAAGAACTAAAGATTTGTATCCAGGGGTTTGGGTTTGAGTTGAGGCTTCAATCTGAGCTTTTATCTTGTCTCCTCCAGCTAATAATAATTTATCTTGGTCAGCTTTCGACACGGCTCTAACGGCTCTTGATGTTCCACCTGTGAAATCAGCATCGGCAACTGCAACGATAGTGTTTTTGGAGTAATTATCGACGGAGAAGTTTGAGTTTTTGGGAAGATTGTAATCGGCACCAATTTTGGCCGCAGTCACTTTGACACCTGAGACAATACCGTAAGCTCCCGGAGTAAGACCAATGTCGGCACTCTTGGAAGCTACAGTTATGGCGTCGGAAATGGTGTATGAGTATTTGCTATTTTCAGAAAGAATGGTTGAGCCAGCTTTGATAACAATTGGGGCGACTGATTTGTTGGCTATTGAAATAGTACCTGAAGCTTTGTCTCCTACCGTTGCTTCACCTGTTGTTTCAATTTGTTCCTTGGCTGAGCCGGAAACTGTTTTCTTGGTAGCTATTAAAGTTGGCGTTCCCGACATGGAACTTTCGGCGATGGCGATGTTGAATTGACCGGAGATTTTTTGTGGTGTGAAATAAATAGAAACAATGGCTTCACCAGTATAAAGATAAAGCACATACCCTAAGACGATCAACACGGGCAAAATTAGAAGATAAAGCCATTGAACTTTCTTTAGCTTGATATGCGGAAGACTGATTTTGGGTATCTTGGGGAAAGAAACGACAACTTTTGGACTAGGTTTGGAAATTGTAGTTGGTTCGTCATTTGTGATGGCGAATTCTGGTTCTTCTGAAAAAGATGGTGTCTCTGGCTCTGGAGCAATTTCTGGCTCTGGAGCAGCCATCGCAACTGAAGAAGGAGCATCAGATTCTTCATACGAAAAGCCTAGTTCGGCTATCGATGAAGGAGACTGTTCGGGGACATAAATATTGGTTTCTTCTTGAGGAAGGCTTTCATCATGAGACTCTTCTTTGATTTCACCAGTCAGGTACTGAACGGCTTCGGTACCACCGGTGAGAGCAATAGCTTTGATACTGAAGTCTACAGAAAGAACTTCTACTTTGGGCATGTGTTGGAAAGGAAGTCTCTCTTGCCATGGATGTGAGGTGATTCTCTGCTCTTCTTCTTCCAGAGCTCCGCCATTGGTAAGAATAAAACGAGAAGGAAGTTTTTCATTGCCAATTACCGTAAGCCCTTCTTCCACATCTTGAGCTAAATCATCTGATCTGGCAGCCTCTTCTGAAGAAGTTATCTCGCCTTTTTCAATAATAGAGACGACAACTTTGGTGGTGTAGATCTCGAGAAGAATCGCTGTTGGGGGAATCCCTTCCAGCTTTTTCATATAGTGAGCGATGGCTGAGTTTATAGGGACCATACCTATTGGATTTAATCCAAGCTCTTTTATAAGCCGGCTGATGAGCTTTGTCTTTGAAGGATGTACTTTTCCGTCATTAATCCATGAGTCAGGAAGTCCAAAAATAACTTTTCTGGGCTCAGAATTAATTACTTTGACTGCTTGTTCGAGTGAGGCGTCAACACCGTTTATAAGAGAGTCTTCATCTTCCCAAGACTCGAATGAACCAACTTTAACGACAGAAGGTACTCCGTCGGACACTTCCCAAAGAGCTGTTTTTATTAGAGCTTCGTGAATTTCAATCGCCAAAAAGTAGTCTGGTTCTGAGGGTTTTGATTTATTTCCAAATAGATTTACTAGGTTCATGGCAGCAGTCGTCAAACAAACTGCAAATAAAGTCGGCGAGTACCGGCACCAAGAGACTCTTGTTTGACTACCTTTATCTTAGCAAGTTCTTTGGTATTAGTCACATGGGGTCCACCACAGATTTCTCTGGAGAAGATATTATCTTTGTCTCCAACTGAGTAGACACTAACAATATTGGGGTATTTCTGACCAAAAAAGGCCATGGCACCGGACTCGATTGCCTCATCTTTTGACATTTCTTCTCTTATAACAGGGAGGTTTTTGGCGATTTCTTTGTTTAGCAGCTCCTCGACAGATTGGATTTCTTCATCGGTTAGTTTTTCCGGATGAGAAAAATCAAATCTAAGTCTTTCTGATGTAATGTTTGACCCTTTTTGGCCAATATGTGTGCCCAGAATCTGACGTAGAGCAGCGTGAAGCAGGTGAGTAACAGTGTGATAGCCTGTGACTGTTGTAGAGTGATCGGCGAGCCCTCCTTTGAACATGGCGGCTGAGGCTGATCTTGAAAGTTCTTTGTGTTTTTCAAACTCTTTTTCAAACTGAGAAACATCTACCTCAATATTCATTTGTGAAAGAATTTCTGTTGTGATTTCTAGGGGGAAACCGTAGTTTTGGTAGAGATCAAAGGCGGCTTTGCCATCTATTTGAGGATTTTTTTGGAGATCTTTGATGCCTTTGTCTAGAGATTTTCCAAATCTCAAAATCTCCATCTTAATTTCGCCTTGAATTGCTGGGGTGTCTTTTTTGAAATCAAAATACAAAGGCGAGTAACTTTCGGTTACTTTGGCTGATAAAGAGGCAAGATGATCGAGTGTGTTGAGATTGTTGGTGAGAAAATAAAGTTTGACGGCAGCACGTCGGAGAAGTCTTCTAAGGACATATCCTTGGGCTTTGTTGCAGGGAAAAACTCCATCTTTAATTAGAAAAGTGGCGGCAGTCAGATGATCGGCGATCACGCGCATTGGAGGTTGATTTTCTGAGTCTTCGTATGACTTTCCTGAGATTTTTTCAATTTCTTGGATCAGAGGATAGAGACTACTGATCTTGAACATGTCAGGGTCGTTGTTTACGGCGGCTTCGAGGCGAGTAAGGCCTCCACCAAAATCAATATTCTTTTTGGGTAACTCTTCTAGAGTGCCGTCTTCTTTTTTGAGGTACTGCATAAAAACGGAGTTGCCAATTTCAATGAAACGTCCGCAGTCACAGTTGGGGTGACATTTGTCTTTTTTGAAGGGGGAGTTTTCGTGAAGTTTTAGTTCTGCGCCAAAATCGTAAAATACCTCAGAATCAGGACCGCCCGGTTCGCCTGCTGGCATGTTTTCCGGAACGCCGGCACGAGACCACCAGTTTTTTGTAGCTGGATAGGCGAATATATGATCTCCTTCTTTGGTTTCGAGGCCAACTTTGGCAAAAAGAGCTTTCCAAATATTTATAGACTCTTCGTCTTTGCCAACTCCAGAGCCACCTTCAAAAACGGTGACAAAAAGTTTGTTGGGATCTAGCCCAAGACCATCCTCTTTATTTGTGAGAAAAAGGAAAAGCCATTCGAGTTGTTTTTCTTTGAAATAGTCGCCTAGAGACCAGTTTCCCAGCATTTCGAAAAAAGTGGTGTGGCGATTGTCCCCTACTTCATCGATATCTTGGGAGCGGAAACATTTTTGGGAGTCGACAAGGCGTGTACCTAAAGGGTGCTTCTGACCGAGAAGATAAGGCATCATGGGTTGCATGCCGGCCGAAGTAAAAAGAGTGGTGGCATCGCCTTCGGGGACGAGAGAAGCAGAAGGAACAATGGCATGTCCTCTCTTTTCCATAAAAGAGAGATATTTGTTTCTTATGTCATTGATGGTCATTTGAATACAAATTATAACCTATTAAAAAGAGGCTATAAATATCGCGATTAAGCTAATCTATTGTGGGCGGTATGGATGAACTGCGGGAGGAGCTGGAGGTGGAGACTCAAATGGATCATGAAAATCGTAAGTGGCATGATGAGGAGTTTCTAGTGGAGTGATTACTGGAGCCCTTGGCGCTTCGATTGGTTCGTCGGTGTTTTTTAAAGATTTTAAAACCTCAGGAACTTTTTTGTATTTTTCTGGAATAACATCTAATACTTCTTTGACCACTTTACGACCCTCTTCGGTACCAAAAAGCAGTGCTGCAATAACACCAATGGTGGCGCCCATGGCAAAAGAGGAAAAATGATGGTCAGTATTTTTAGGATTCATCTTCTTCAAGATCTACTGGGGCTGACGGCTTGTCTCTGCCTAGTAAGCGTTGAACCATCTCGACAATTTTGCCTGACTGACGGAAACCTTCGATGATGGCAAAGAGACCTACGGCTGGCTGAGAAAGTTTTTGAAGTGTTTCGTCGGCTGTATCAAGGGTTTTGTTGACCCTTGTAAGCGAGCTTTTTAGTTCACGAAGAACCAAAATCAACTCGATACCGACGACGACTGCAATAACAGTGAGAACAGAAATGGATACCAAAGATATTATTTGTGGCAAAGTCATATATTCATAATAGCAAATATCTATATTTTCTGTTTGAGATTGCCACGTCGGAGGATACTTCTTCCGCCATAGGCGGACAGGCGCAATGACGAGTACGTCAGTTTGAGATTATGGTGATGGGTATTTCTTTTGACTCCGACCTACCAAAACGATTGACTGTTTTTATGGTTATCTGAGTTTCGCCTACAGGAAGACTTAGCTTCATTTGGAATACTCCGTTTTGATCAGGCTTGATGACATTATCTTCATTGACTGTGACAAGTGAATCGGTTGAGGTGATTCCTTCGACATCTACGGGAGAGGAAAGTACTGTACCGCTTTGAGGTTTATGTACTTCAAGAGGTGGTGGAGTGAGAATGGCACGAAACTGAAAACCAAGATACACGACAAAGACGACAACACCGATAATAATTGGAAGAAGTTGAGAAGAAAGTGAGGGTAAAACGAGTTTTTGTTTTTTTGAATGCTTTATCTTTGTGTTTTTGATTTCAGGATTCCGATAATCTCTTCTAAAAACTGCAATTAGCTCTTCTGGATCACTGCCCATACTTAAAGAAAGATTACGGATAAAGCCTTTGGCAAATGTTTCTGAAGGAAGAAGATCAAACCGGTCTGCCTCTAAAGCCTCGATATATTTTTCGTCAATTTTGGTTGCACGGGAGAGTTCCTCAATAGAAATATTCTTTCTATTTCTTTCCGCGTGGAGTAACTGACCGACTGTTTTCATAACAGTTATGCTTCTGGTTCTTCGTTTTGGGGTGAGAATTCATCGAAGCTATTAACTATGATTTCACGAGGTTTGTTGCCTTCGGCATGGGCGAGAATTCCAGCATTTTCGAGCTGATCTAGAATTCTGGCTGCTCTGGCATAACCAACTTCTAGTCGGCGCTGAAGCAGAGAGGCTGAACCTTTGCCTTCGGCGATACAGAGTCTGGCGGCTTCTTCAAATTTTTCGTCTACATTACCCATATCTTGTCCGTTTTCTGAGATTCTGCCCTTGGCAGCGATACTCTTGGTGATGGTTTCGTCTCGTTTGGTCTCGACTCCAGTACTTTGAATAAATTTGAGTAAGTCTGAGATTTCTTTATCGGAAACAAAAGCACCTTGAATACGTTTAGGTTTGGCAACATCTGGAGGAATGAAAAGCATATCACCCTTACCGAGTAGTTTTTCGGCTCCTGGGGTGTCGATGATAACGCGAGAATCGATCATAGAAGTAACCTGGAAAGCAATACGGGCGGGGATGTTGGCTTTGATAAGACCCGTAAGAACATTTACAGAAGGACGCTGGGTAGCAAGTACGAGGTGAATACCTGTAGCACGAGCCATCTGAGCCAGACGAACAATGTGATTTTCGACATCGTTGGCGTTTTTGCTCATCATAATGTCGGCCATTTCATCAACTATGACCACAATATATGGCATTGATTGGAATGCTTTGCTCTCGTTGTAGCTCGCAATATTTTTGACACCGACTTCTTGGAAAATTTTGTAGCGCTTTTCCATTTCGGTGACTGCCCAACCAAGAGCGTTAACTACTTTGTCGACATCGGTAATAACATCGGTTAGAAGATGAGGAATGCCGTTGTAAGGGGTAAGCTCAACACGCTTTGGATCAACCATGATGAATTTGACCTCTTCTGGAGAAGCTCGGAAAAGAATCGAGGAAATAAAGGCGTTGATAAGGACAGATTTACCTGAACCAGTTGTTCCAGCAATAAGGATATGAGGCATTTTGGAAATATCCACGACGCAGGCTGTTCCGGAAACGTCGAGACCAAGAGACACAACTGTCTTTGATTTACTTCCTTGCATGGCAGGTGAGCTGAGCATGTCTCTAAGAGACACAAACTCGAGAGAGCGATTTGGAATTTCTATACCGACCAAGTCACGACCTGGGATTGGAGCTTCGATACGAATTTGACCTTGAGGAGCGGCAAGAGCTAGAGCAAGATCGGACTGAAGAGCGTTGATTTTGGACAGCTTGGTACCCATGGCGATAGTAAGGGCGTACTGGGTAACGGCAGGGCCTTTGTGAACCTCAGAGACATGAGCTTGGATACCAAACGATTCGAGAGTGTTTTGAATAACTTCAATATTTTTGTTGATGTCTCCACGGTCAGCCTTACCTAGCTTCTGATCTGAGAGTAATGAAATTGGAGGATACTGCCAAATCGTAGCTGTAGCTCCTTCGAGCATGGGCTTGGGAGGAATCTGGCTGATGGGTTGGGACTTAATTTTTTCTTCTTGATGAATGACTGGAGCTGTGTAGTTATCGTCTCCGCCTGTAATTTTGACTGATCCAGTTTTATTTGCAAAAATAGCGCCGTTCTTTTTGCCAATGGTTTGTAACTTGGAGCTGGCGTCGCCAACTTTTTTGGCACCATCTTGAATAAAGAGAACGAGGTCTTCGATGGATGTTTCAAATAGAATAAATAAACCAATGGCCGTGCCGACGATAAAAAAGAGGATGGCTCCAGGAGTAGAGATTAGCGAAACGATGGATTCTTTGATGCCCGAGCCAATACTACCCGAGCCAGTAAGACCACTTAGAGAAATCATGGTGACGACACTACCTAAAAGTACATGAGCTGAGGCTATGGCAAGCTTGACGTGAGTAAGAAGAAGTCCTCCGACGATAAAAATAAAGGGTAAGAAAAGAAGCGGCCAACCTAGCAAACCACGACCGATTTCATTTACTTTGGTAAGGAAAACCCCTTGCTGAGAAAAGGAAATGGCGATTAATCCACCAATACCCATAATCAAGATGGCCATGATTGAGTTCATGGTATCTTTTTTTAGATTTAGTTTGTAGGGCTTTGAACGACGACCTTTTTTACGAGCCATATAAACATTATAACTTCTTCTTCTCGTTTCTAATAATGAAATTGTTTCCTCACTGTCGGAGATTGCCGCGTCACTTCGTTCCTCGCAATGACGATGGCAATTCTAAACCTCTAGAAGTATGGCGATGACAAGAGGACGTCTCTGGGTATGATCAAAGGCGAATTTTTCGAGAGTGCCTTCTATCTTTTTTCTGATGAAACCCCAGTCTGTAGCCTGACCCTTGAGATCCTTGAGACAGGTATGAACGTGCTTTCTAGCATCGTTTATAAGCTCTTGGGATTCTTTTTGGTAGACGAATCCTCTGGAAATGACTTCGATATCGCCTGCTATTTGTGAGTTCTCACGTTTTAGAGGCACTATTGCAAGCAAAATGCCATCGGCAGACATTACCTGACGATCTCGCAGTACAACTGTTCCTACATCCCCTATTCCTAGACCGTCAACGTAGACGTTTCTGGTTTCAAACTTGGGACCTTGCTTAACTACATGATTCTCGATCAATATTGATTGGCCTTCAGATAGAACTGTAACTGTATCAGGGGCCATGTTCATTTCCTTGGCTAGATTTTTGTATAGCATCATGTGACGGAGATCTCCGCCAATAGGGATGATGTTTTTTGGTTTGGTAAGACGAGCAAGTAGAGCCAAATCTCCTTTGTAGCCATGACCTGAAACATGAAGATGCTCTGAGGTTCCGGAGTAAATAACATCAATGTTATTTTTGTAGAGAGTGTCCATGAGGTTAAAAATATCGGCATCGTTACCCGTGCCGGGGATAGCTGTAGAACTGATGATTACTTTGTCCCCTTTCTTCAAACGAACAATTCGGTGCTCATCGTTTGCTAATCTGTGCATGGCAGATCCTGCTTGGCCTTGTGATCCTGAAACAATCATGGTTACTTGGTTGGCGGGAAGGGAGTTTGCTTGCTGAGCCTTGATAAAGACACCTGGAGGAACTTTCATAAAACCTGTTTTGACTGCTGCTTCAATATTTTGTTCTACGGATCGACCGATAATAGCTACCTTACGGTGATATTTCATGGAAGCTTCTATGGCAATTTGAAAACGAGAAATTGAAGAAGACATGCCTGTAAAGACAACTTTACCAACTGTGTTTCTGATTTCATTATCAATAGCGCCAACTAAAGATCTCTCTGATGGACAGAAGCCTTCTTTTTCAATTCCAAGACAGTCTGTGAGTAAAAGATCGATGCCTTCAACTCCTGCGGCGGCCATGGCTCCAATATCTGGAGGAAGATTGTCGATGGGAGTAAGGTCAAACTTGTAATCGGCACCGTGATAGACAGTGCTATTTGGGGTTTTGATTAAAAGGTGGAAACAGTCTGGGACGGAGTGGGTTGAGTGAATAAACTCAATATGGAAGGGTCCAAGATCGAGATGTCCTTCGACTGGAGTCATGCGATTGGTAATACCAAATTCGCGAACCTTAATCTCAGCCATAGCAATGGCGAGTTTACCACCAAAAACTTCGACGTTTTTGAGGCGAGGAAGAATGTAAGGGAGACCACCAATGTGGTCCATGTGAGGATGAGTAACGACGATACCGAGGAGATTTTTGCCTTGTTTTTCGAGATAGCTAATATCTGGAATGACAGAGTCGACACCAAGAGCGTTGTCTTCCGGAAAACCCATACCACAGTCGACGACGAGTTGGTCATCACCAAACTCATAAACGTACATGTTTTTGGTAACAGAACCGACACCTCCAAGAGGAATAATTTTTAAGCTTGGAAGCTTAGAAATTGGTTTTTCTGCGATTGGTTTGTAGGCCGAAACGGGTTTTACCGCATTTGGCGCTGATAATTGGGGATTTTTATTTGTATCCATAACAATATTTATTTAATTACTAAACTGATCAATACAGTAACACTGCTTGAACTACCAGCAAAAAGGCTGGTTTACTTAAATTCATTTTACACTTACTAAGGAAATTGTTTGGGAACAAAAGCTGCAACGCACTTTCGGAATCAAAGGTAACTTATCTTAGTCAAGTCTAAACTCAATATGGGTTTATTATACACTAACTACCACTTAGGGAGGAAGGATTTGATGTTTTCAGGGGTGAGAGCAACAGCCTTGGCCTGACCTGTGACAATAAGCAGGGCAACTTTACGAACAATACCTTCGATGGTTCGACCAAGAGTACGAATACCAGCGTCATAACCTAATGGGCGAATAATACTTGGCCAGAGAGCAGAATCAATAGTGATAAGGGCAGGATCTAAACCAGCGGCCTCAAGTGCCTTAGGAAAGAGGTACTCTTGTGCGATATGCATTTTCTCGTCATCGGAGTACGAAGGCATCTGAATAGGCTCAAGACGATCCATAACAGCTGTTGCTAGATTGCCGGTGTTGTTGGCTGTGGCGATAAACATGACTTCGGAAAGATCAACAGGATAATCAATAAAATGATCAAGGAAACGATTGTTTTGAGAAGGATCCAAGAGCTCGACCAATACACCCATGATATCGGCCCTAGCTTCTTCGGTAACACGGTCGATTTCATCGAGAAGGATAATGGGGTTTTTGACTCCACAATCACACAGGGCTCTCACTATATATCCCGGAGCAGCTTCAAGATGAAGTCGGGACTCACCGCGAAGATCTTTGGCAGAGCCTAAACCGCCGAAGGGAATACGGGCAATGGGACGACCAAGCGCTTCAGAAAGAGCATAAGCGAAAGTAGTTTTTCCTGTACCAACTAAACCAACAAGGCAGATCATGGGGGCTCTGGCCACACCCAAGTTTCTTGCAGTACGAAGCTTGAGAATCGACATGTATTCAAGGATTCTCTCCTTGACGTCGTTCATTCCGTAGTGATTTTTGTCGAGAGTGTCTTTAATGGATACTAAATCAATGGGGCGTTCGACTCTTTTGGTCCATGGAACTTTGGAAACCCAAGAAATGTAATGGCTGAGTTTTTCATATTCTTCGGAGAAGAATCCTTGACTGGAAAGACGCTCAAGACGAGCGATCATGTCTAGTGTGTTTTCTTTCAGCTCTGGGGGAACTTCAACTGTATTTATCTTCTGACGAAGATCATCGAGCATAGAAGTAGGTTTGATGGGAGCTGGGGCAGAAGGGTCCATGGATTCATTATATACAACAAAAAGCCCCGATTCCTCGGGGCTCTCTGGGCTAAGGCCTTAAACTTTATTCTACATTAACGACTGTCTCTGAAACTGCGGAAATTTGGACGACCGCCTCCGGAGCGACCACCTTGGCCGCCTCCGAACTGAGGTCTACTAGATCCGCCGCCCATAGGACGCTCGGCTCTTATTGGAGCTTCGCCTTCTTTGAGCATGGTGAGATTTACACGACCCATGGAGTCGACTTCGTAACAACGGACTTCAACTTTGTCGCCAACTTTCATTGCATTGAATGCTTCTGGCTGAACCTGAGAAACGTGAACGAGACCATCTTTGCCTGGGAGAATGTTTACAAAAGCACCAAAGGCTTCGATACGAGCAACAGTGCCTTGGTATGTTTTGCCAACTTCGGCTTCGGCAACGATTGCTTCGATGTAGGCTAGAGCGGCAGCGACTTTGACTTGATCTCCACCAGTGACAGTAACAGTACCATCGTCTTCGATGTTTACTTCGACAGCAAAATCGTCTTGGATTTGGTGAATAACTTTTCCACCGCCACCAATAACTTCACCAATTTTGGAAACTGGAACTTTGGTTGAAACGATTTTTGGTGCGTACTGAGAAATATTTTCTCTTGGAGCACTCATCTCTTTGGTCATGATGTCAAGAACACTCATGCGGGCACGTTTGGCTTGCTCGACAGCTTCGACCAAGACTGAGGCTTTGATACCTGTGACTTTGACGTCCATTTGAAGAGCAGTTATACCATCAACAGTGCCAGCGACTTTGAAGTCCATGTCACCTAGATGATCCTCGAGTCCGCAGATATCGGTGAGGGTAACGTATTTGTCACCTTCGGTGATAAGACCCATGGCCATACCGGCGACAGCTTTCTTGATTGGAACACCAGCGTCCATCAAAGATAGGGTGGAACCACAGATGGAGGCTTGGGAAGTAGAGCCATTACTGGACATGACTTCGGAAACAACACGAATGGTGTAAGGGAAATCAGCTGTATCTGGAAGAACAGGGACCAAAGCTCTCTCGGCTAAAGCGCCGTGTCCAATTTCTCGGCGGCCTGTTCCAGGACGACCTACTTCACCAGCTGCGTAGCCTGGCATATTGTAGTGATGCATGTAACGTTTGGTACTTTCCCCTTTCATTCCATCGATAAGCATTTCTCTTGCAGGAGAAGCAAGGGTAACGACAGAGAGAACATGAGTGAGGCCTCTTTGGAAGAAAGCAGAGCCGTGAGTACGAGGAAGAAGTCCTATTTCAATATTGATTGGGCGAATTTCTTCGACATCACGACCATCTGGGCGTTGTTTTTTCTCAATAATGTTTTTTCTGGCTAGATCGCGGAGCATATTGTCTGCGGTTTCGGCGATGTGACTGGCGTTGTGTTCTGGGTGAGCAGCGATGATGCCATCTACAATTTCTCTTGCCTGAGTACCAGTTTTGGTAGCTTCGTTTTTGAGGATGGCTTCGACATCTCCGATTTCGGCGGCGACGAATTTCTGGATTTCTGGATCCATGACTATCTCGGGAATGACACGCTTTTCTTTACCGTTGGCTTTGGCAAATTTTTCAATAGCATCGGCAATGATGTCAACGTATTCTTGAGCGTAGGTTAGAGCACCAGTGATTTTTTCTTCTGAAACTTCGTTGGCTCCGGCTTCGACCATGCAGATTCCGCCTTTGGGGCCGGAAACGACGAGGTCAAGAGGAGAAACTAACTTTTCTTCGTTTGTTGGGTTGACAATGTATTCACCTTCTGGAGTCATACCGATGCGAACAGCACCGACAGGACCAGACCATGGGTAGTCTGAGAGAGAAATTGCGGCTGAGGCAGCAATGACGGCCAAAATTTCTGGCTCTTCAACTCCATCTATAGATAGAGGATAAGACATAAGCTGAACTTCATTTCTTGAAGCTTGATTGAAAAGAGGTCTTAGAGAACGATCGATTACGCGACCGGTGAGAATTTCATTTTCTGAAGGGCGACCTTCACGTTTTATAAAACGACTGGAAGAAATAACTCCACCTGCGTAGAATTTTTCTTGGTAGTCGATGGAAAGAGGAAAATAATCTATTCCTTCTTTGACTCGGTTTGTGGCTACGACTGAAGCTACGACGACAGTGTCGCCGCAACGAGCGGTCACAGAACCTGAGGCCTGGGCGCCAAAGCGGCCGGTCTCGATAATAATTGTTTTACCATTGAGAACAATGGTGGCTTGAGGATGTGTCATCCTGGAATCCTTTCTTTTTTGCGCCACCCTTCCTTGAGAAGAAAACAGAAAATACCCAAGGAATCTGCCCTTGGACGGATATGCTCTATTTACTCCTCAAGCTTATTTAGCTGAGTCGCGCAACTGACTGTTAATGTTTAGAGATTTAGCAACTTCAAGATAATCTTTGGAATTGGATTTGGCCAAGTAGTTTAAAAGACGACGTCTTTTGGAGATAATCTTTAAAAGACCGCGGCGAGAATGATTATCCTTTTTGTGTACCTTTAAATGGTTGGTTAGTTCCTCTATTTGAGAAGTGAGAAGTGCAATTTGCACACGAGGAGAGCCAGTGTCTTTATCACTAGCAGCGAAAGATTTAATGATGTCTATTTTGGTTTCGGGTTTAAGAGCCATATCGGTGTGTATTGTATCA
>CAZMCB010000015.1:0-9711 GCA_964564895.1 uncultured Pseudomonadales bacterium
TAGAGCACCAATTTTGTAAATTGGGGGTCCTGAGTTCGAATCTCAGAGGCGGCTCCAAGTCATTTAAAATCTGACCCCACAATAACCATTAGATCACCCGACGGCTTATCTTCGGCTGATTGCGTAGCCACCACTCCTCCGACCAGCGTAGCCAACTGAGTTGCCTGACTCCCCCATTTCCCCGTAAGATCCAAAACCAATGTTTTCTGATAATCGGTAGTTTTTGCAGTTATTTTTTCTGTCACCGAAATTCCCAAAACTTGTTTATCTTTTATTCTCTGCTCTAATGTTTTTGTCACTCCTACCGTTTTTGTTCCATTTACCAAGACAACTTTCAACGGATTATTTACATCCGTCCCTGAAATTGTAATCGGTGTATCTCCAACATTTACAGGAACTACATCCACAATAATGTTTTTCGTTGGATTGTAAATATATGCCTTTTGAGCCATTGAATATATTAGTATCTTGTCTCCATTTTCTGCTTTGGCAAATATCGGCTGATCCTTGAGCTTTTCTTTGTCAGTTACCGTCGCTAGCACAGGCTCTTCTCCTTCTGGCAAAATCACCAGTTTCCCAACTAAAGCCACAATTTTTGCCGTTTCTTCCTTTGCAATTTTTTGAGGATCCTCCTTCAAACCCTGAATCTCTACCTTAAGCTGTTTATTTTCTTGAGACAGTCTATATACTCCACTCACAACTCCAATAATTATTAACAAAACAACCACCAAGAATACTTTTCTTTTATTCATATTTGTAATCAATTTAACAAATTACTAAAAACAATTCAAGTATTTATAGATTTCCACTCTCACTTGCCGTTTCTGTTGGAGCAATCTCAACTGTAGGAGTTGGAGAAAAAGTCGGTGTTGGAGTCACTATTTCTTCAGGGGTCGGTTCCGGTGTCACTGTGACAACTGGAGAAACGACAACTCCCCCGCTTCCCTCAAACTTTGTTGTTTCCGATACGGCCAATGCTACCCAAGAGAATCGCAGATCCATCCCGATACTGTTACTCATTCGAATCTTAAAGCCCTTAGTATTTACGTCTGCAATTGCGTAGCTAGGAATATCAGCCACCAACGCACCTCCGGCAATCTGTGCCGTGGCCGTCACAACTGGCTCATCTTTGTACTCTTTTTCAAATAGAATCTCCACTTCACTACCCCCTGCTTTAATTATGGCAAAGCCAGCCGTGTCTTTATTAAATGTCGGTCGTCCCTCAAAGTTTACATCTCCCCTGAAGATTACCTTTCCGATAAACTCAACCGTATTCTTAAATATCTCCGCGATTTTATTTGTGAATATTTCCAATATATCAATATCACTCAAAGTATCAATCTGTACATCAGTTGAAGCGGCCGTTATCTCTGTCACCTGGTCTGTTAAAGCACTCAGCTCTGTAGAAAACAGCAATCCCTGACTATCAACTTTAAGATCTAACTCTTGAATTCCTTTCGTTAGTATCGGGAAGAAAGCTTCAGAATTTGTGGTAAATGGCAGTCCCTCATCATCAAACACAACCAATCTCTCATCGATCAAGGCAATTTCTTCTGCGATGAAGCCAAGGGTCTTGGAATTAGTATTATTAAACGTAAAACTGACAGGGCGCATCATATTTACAACGTCAAGCCCAAGACCAATATCAGCGATATCATGCTTGAAGCGCTCTGAAGAAGTATCACATTTATTTTGAGCACTTCCTACAAACAACTGTTTTGTTGTGTTATTGATACACATCACCAAATTACCACCAGCAGCAGCACCTAGACCATTTGCAAATATACCACCAGTCCCTGCATTTATATTTAGTCTGGAAGTGGTATCAGTCGATCCTAAAGTTATCGTTTGTACAGCAGCCCCAGTACCAATATTAATAAACTTTGCAACCGCTTCTGTACCGATACTAATACCTCCAGTTCCAGAAGATAGAGTTAGTGAAGATGCCCCTGCAACGTTCCCAATCGCTGTATTTCCAGATGAAGATGTATTTAGATTAAGAGTAGGCGCAGTAATCGCTGCAGTTCCTGATGATAAGGTCTGCGTCAATCCTGTCAAACCTGTTGTGTTAATTGTTCCTGAAGTTGATGTTAAAGATAACGCTCCTGTAGCCATTGTTAACCCATTTGAAGCTGTCAAAAGCCCTGTAGAAGTAACACTGCCAAAAGAAACAGAGTCGGTTGTTCTTAAATATTGATTCGTTTCATATAGCTTGTCAGACAAAATATTCCAACCGGTTCCATCACTCTGGATAATTATTGAGTTATATTGCCCACTAAATGTATAGGTCGACTGGCCATCGATGTACTCTGCTACGTATGGATCAATCGTGACACTACCAGTGGCACTAATATTATTAATTTGATAAACCCTACCAGTCGCTGTCGACGCCTGCGGTGGTCTAATGACAAGTGAAACGGCAGGATTACATTTAATTGTTGAATGCTGATCAGTTAAAGATAGATTACTCGTTACAGTGGTTACATTTGTTCCAAAAGATCCATCGACATGTAAACTCGATAAAGGTGCTCCTGTCCCAACACCGACTCTATCATTCAAAGCATCAATCGATAAAGTTTGAAAATCATAATCTAAAGCATTTACAACGTTTGCTAATGTGAATGTCGAAGCAGAAGCCGCAGTTAAATTCAACGCCCCAGAAGAATTTACAGTCACAATGCCAGTTCCCGATCCAATATTTGAAGTTCCCGAAGTGGTTAGAGAGGTAAAAGTTCCTGCAGCCGCCGTCCCTTCCCCTATTGCATTAGGAGCTGCCCAAGTAGCTCCACCCAAACTCGATGCATTTATAGTCCCAGATCCTGAGAAGTTAAGTGACGCACCAGTACCCACAATCATTGTCGCAGTCGTATTTGTTCCCGAGCTAATTCCAGAAAACGCTGATGATCCTCCACTGGAGTCAGTTGCACATACCCAAGCAGATCCGTTCCATTTTAAGATCTCACCACTTGCACACGATGTTAGAAGTGACAATCCCGTATTGTTAGTAATTCCTCCACCAGTGCCAAGTTGAACTGCCGACCCTGATACTTTATTCTCAGACGATATGGTCTCCAAACTAGTATCTGAAATAGATGCTAATGGTAGTGAAAGTGAGTTAGCAATAGTGAGATCTTTAATTTTCAAATCCTGAAACCCTCCAGCACGAGTTACAACCGCACCACTTTGCAATACATCTATTCCACTCACAGTAAATGCCGCTGGTGACAATAATGCGTCAGGATCGTACCAACCGGGGACCACCTGAACTGCAATCCGCTCAACCGTTCCACCTGTTTTTGCAGCCAAGGCTTTTCCGATAGTCGGACCAGCTTTTGTCTGTTTCATACCTACCCCTGGAGTTGTAATACTTGCAGCTATTGGATCTCCAATAGAGATGTCTCCATTTTCATTTGACACCTTTGTATTTACTCGTCCGAGCATACCAACAATTGCGTAGCTAGGATCTGTCGTATAGTTTCCAATGAACCCAGCCGTATCAGTAACAACCCCCAATAGAAGTTTGTCTGGAACTGATTTCAAATTTCCGGTTGCAAGCGAAGAAATAATGTCTCCTGGAGCGACAGACTCAGCAACCTGGACATACTCAGCCAAATCAGCTCCACTCGTCACATACTGCACTTTATTGTTATCTTGATTAATATGACCAATCACAATTCCGTCGCTATCTGTAGTTGCTCCTGCATAAAACTGTATTAACCTCGATGAATTACCAGCTAATACGGGTGTGCCCGTACTCAATCGCAACACTGAGTTCGTTATTGCATTGGTAGTATTCAAATTTGTAATATTGGCAATATTTCCATTTGAAGTATTTCCAATCACAGAAAACTTCCACCCCGGATTCGTTAGCCCTATACCTATACGATTATTTAAAGCATCGATCGACAAAGTATTAGAGTCAAAACTCAGAGCATTAACGACATTAGCCAATGAAAATGAAGATGCTGCGCCAGCAGTCAAGTTTAAAGCACCAGCAGATGTAATCAACCCCGATGAAGCAGTAAGACTCAAAGCACCAGTTGTTTGAGTAAGGCCATTACTCGCTGTCAAAAGTCCTGCCGATGTAATAGTTCCATTTCCTATCGTTGAAATATTTCCGGCCGAATTAATACTAAACAAACCTGCCTGATTCCAGTCTTCTGTCAGATCTCCAAGAGAAACAATATTTGAAACAAACTGCAAACCACTACCATAAGCAGTATTAACACTCGATGATAGTTGCACCCAATTAGTAAGTGTTCCTGAATAAGTAAAAGAGATTCCATAATAAATCGAGTTCGGATTATTTACAGATCGAGCATCGCCATTAAAGGGAGAAATATTCGTGTATGTATAAGCACCAGGAACACCACCAGAAATTGATATTACATAGTTTTCAAGTCCTACAAATGTACCGCTTGCTGATGTAGACGAAGTCATAGACACGCCAACATAATCACCAACTGCCAGAGTTGTCAGCTTATGCCAAGCACCATTTTGATACTGAACTAAATCTCCGGGTAAAAAGGCGGACCAAACACCGGTATTGCCACCGGTATTAATAATATAAGCATCTCCTTCAACTGTGGTGAGGATAGGAATTGCAGACTCGGCAATTGTATTTACAGCCTGAAGTGACGACTTCCAATTTAATCCTAACGCATTGTTATCTACATAAGTCTTAACTGCATTTTGTGAAGGATAAAGCGTGTCCGATGTTCCCAAAGAGGTATTCGTCGATTTGTTTGCCACATTTTCCGGAGTGAATCCCAAACCATCCTGTTTTCCATTAAACAAGCTCCAGTCACTAGCAGACAGAAATCCATTTTGAGAAGCATTTGCAAGTTGCGAAGAATAATCAAGAGAACCAGTCACTGTGATTGTAGATCCCAACACGCTTACAGAGTTAATTCCCCCTCCTGCAATCGTCAAACCACCAGTCAGGGTATTTAATGAGCTCACTCCCGTACTGCTTGATACTGTACTACAAACCCATGCGGTACCATTCCATTCCAAAATTTCACCAGAAGAACATGACATTAACAGAGAAAGTCCAGCAGTATCAGTTAAACCCCCATTCGCAGACAAAGCAACACTCCCAGCCGAACCAGTCGACCCTGTGTCTCCCGTGTCTCCTTTGTCACCCTTATCTCCTTGAGATCCAGTCGGTCCCTGAGGTCCTGTCGCACCTGTAAGACCCCTAAGACCTGCCGGCCCTGCCGGACCAATAGTGTTTCCCGTATCAGGCAATCCTGGAACAACTGTCGAACCAGTGCTAGGAAATCCCACAAGAGACTCAGGTGCTACGGTTGTCTTTTTACCAAACCCCAAATACAAAGCCGAGGCAGACACCAAAATCACAATACTAATTGTCAGTATCTTCTTATACATCAATAGTTAATTTGTAATATTTATCACAAATATCTATTATCACTCTAAATCAGAAACAAGCCCATGTCAAATCAAAATCTTGAAAATATTTCCTACCAAAAAACTACTTGATGTTTGCCTTTATTTTCTCTATCAGGCAACCATCGATGATATCCGATAACTTGATCACCAAGATAATCAACTGCAACATACTCCGACGAATTTCCGCCCAAACAACTTTTTATTTGTGGTAAAAATATTGTCTTTTTAAATACCTGATCCGATTCTTTCAAGAGATCAGTAACCACTAGATTTGACGAATTAATCAAAAAAGACTCACCGGTTTCTCCATATCCAGCTCGATCAGAAAGCAGTTCACTAACTCTATCCACATTAATTTTGCCAGCCAATACACCTAGTAAATTTCCATCATTATCTTTAATTGGTGTACCCACCATCATGGCCGGTTTTTCAGAAGATAAATCATAAAAATAGCTTTGTAGATAAGTGTCAGTTAAAGAATTTTTAAAATACTCTTCATTTGTCCTTACCTTGCCTTCATCCGAATCGTTCGTCGCTATTACTACAATGCCATCTTTGTTCAACACTTTCATCTCGGAAAATACTTTTTTATGCACCAAAACTTCTTGCAGCCTCACTTTTACATCATCCTTACTTGATTCCACACCTTGATCCAAAAAGGCAATCAAGCCCTCACGCACTCCTGCTCGATTGTTCATGTAGACAACCTCACTTCTTGCATTTTGAAGAAAATTTTGAATATTTTTCTCTTTCAAAGAAGACAAACTAGACATCTCAATCTTTGTTCTTTCCAAAATATAGCCACGAAGAATGTAGCTTGTTGCCAAACCAAATATTACAGCCATAAAAAACACTGTAAACTGAATCGGGAATACAAACTTACCAACTATTCCAATTCTCTTTTTTACTGCCATATTTCTCTTTTATTCATAAATCGCATTCACAAATTTTGTAGTGTACGCCGTTGAAATATCAATTTTTTTATTCAGTATGTTTTGTTTAATGAGCAACTCTTGCATTTGGTCCCACTCTGAAGGTTCCATCACTCCCAAACGGGTTTTTCCGGTATTAATTAAGGGGATTGATGAAGAAAGCATATATTTTTGATGATTCTTATCGCTTTCATTGGCATATTTCATTGTAATATCTACAGCTTCGTCTTCATGCTCGATTGCTTCTTGCCATCCATGCAAACTTGCCTCTACAAATCGCTGTACTACTTCAGGTTTTTCTTCAATCATTTTATCTGAGGTAAACAGTACATCTGCATACATATTTATGCCGTAATCAGCCACCAAAAAAGTATTGATCTCAACTCCCTTTTCTTTTACTAGCTGAGGTTCATTCATCACATACCCAGTAGAAATATCAACAGTTCCATCCAAAAGCTCTTTTGCTTCATATCCAATCGGCACTTCTTTAATTTTACTTCGATCAATTCTCAAATTCTTCATCATTGCGTAATATAAATACTCAGTGTTTACTCCTTTTTGAATACCAACTTTTTTCCCGATAAAGTCTTGAGGCTTATCTATCCCCGAACTCTTTAGCGAAAAGGCAACTACTGGATTCGTTTTATAAATAACAGCAATAGCCTTTACGAGCTTTCCTTCAGTTCTGGCCAACATTACTTCATCTGCTCCGGCAATTCCAAACTCAGACTTACCAGACAATACCGACTGAATTGAAGATTCTTCATAAGAAAATGGAATAAAAGCAACATCGAGACCCAGATCGCGATAATAGCCTTTTTCGTAAGCTACATAATTTCCCGCAAACTGTGCTTGATGAATCCATTTAAGACTCAGACTCACCTTCTCCACAGGACCAGAGTATATTGAAACCTTTGAAATATTTTTCGTATATAACCAAAATCCACCAAAGATAATAACAAAAATTACAAATAACAATACTATTATTTTTTTCATCTGTGTATCCACAAATAATACCTAAAATAGGAATAACATAATCAAGGGTTTTTCTCAGGTTTCACCCTCACATCTTTTGTGTTAAAATACCTGTTGCTTCTTATCACAAATATCTAAGACTAAAACATGGCTAAAAAAGGACCAAGACAAAGTATGGGTTTAAAATGCTCCAAATGCGGGCATTTCAACTACATCACCGAACGCAACAAGACCAACACTCCTGAGAAACTCGTCATCAGTAAGCACTGTCGCACCTGTCGCGAGCATACTGACCATAAAGAGGTCTCAAAATTAAAATAAGGTAATCACCTCTTATCCAGCGTACTCGTCGGACAAGGAAGTCTCCAAACTTAAATAAGTCGTCATTGCGAGCGTACTCGCGTGGCAATCTCACTCCACCTCTAATCTCCCCTGTTTTTAGGTAAAATTTTTGGTACACTTTTGCCACGCACCCTAAAAACCAAAAAGGAGGTTCCCGTGTCCGATTACCCTCTTCAACCAGAAAAATACGTTCGACCTACTTGGGATGAAACTTGGATGGACTGTGTTCATGTCATGTCCAAAAGAGCCACTTGTGATCGTGGACGATCCGGCTGTGTCATTGTTCGCAACAATCGTGTTCTTGCTTCAGGCTACGTTGGCTCGCTTCCGGGGTTCCCTCACTGCGATGATGTTGGTCATCTCTTTAAAGATACTATCCACGAAGACGGCCGTCGCACCCAGCACTGTGTTCGCACCGTTCACGCTGAGGAAAACACTATTCTTCAGGCAGCCACTAGCCACATTTCTCTGGTCGGCTCTACTCTTTACTGTGTCATGACTCCTTGTCCACAGATCTGTGCCCCCATGATTGTTTCTTGTGGCATTGTTCGCGTTGTTTGCGACTACAAGTACAAAAACGCAATTGAAACTGAAGAGCTTTTTGAAAAAGCTGGCGTTCAGATTTGCTACGTTCACAACGAACAAATGCAATACGAATGCAAATAACCCCATACCCCGCCACAGGCGGGGTTTTTGTGTATCAAAGTGGTAAAATACACATCAAAGAACATTAAATTTAGGAGGATATATGGACTTATACCGTGTAGTTTACGAGTTTTATCGGAAAACCCACGATGGAGGAACAACTGGTTGTCGGTTTCCTCGTAGTTTTGCAAACAGAGATGAATTTCTCAAGTGCAATTCTTGTCGACCTCGAATCACTCGCCCTATTGCCCGCGGAATATCAGCAGAGAAAGTTGCAGATCTACTTGCTCTCACTCCTGATGTTTGTCAACTTACTTACTCAGTCAATAGCTTAGACAACATCACAAGCAACGATTCTTTACGACTAAGACATGTTGATAGAGAACTCTATACTGCCAAGATAAATATCTTGTCTCGTCGGGAACGGCGCAAAAATCGATATCTTGTTCCCAAACCGGGCTTCCCCTTCGTCGACACCAAGCCACACCTCGGCTATCCCGTCAGACAGACTATCTTCCAGTACATTAAAGATAATCTCATGACCGCAGACGGAACAATCGCTGATCTTGATGTCGCTCTTGAGAACCTTAGGGGCTTTATTATCGATACATACAAAAGCAACGGCTTCAAAATTCTTGAATAATCGGAGGATAAATGGACAAATATGATGTATATGAACACACTGCCGAAGCTGGCGGTTACCAAGGAACTCGTTTTTATACTACAAGTTCCAAACAAAGCAAGGAAAGTCGCAGCACAAGTCCCATCTTTAAGTTAATTGCCGAAGGTGTAAGTGACGACGAAGCTCAAAAACTGACCTCCTGTACTCCAGAGATTTGTCGTCTTCTAGCAGCTGTTGAAGAAGCAGCGTACAACAAACAAACTGGAAAAGTCGATAGAAAACTCCTGCAGTATCAGATAACCACTATGGCATTTGGAATTCGCAGCGATCGAGCCGATCGAGCGACTTTTCTAGAGGAAGTTAAACCGGGCTTTAGCATCTTTACTCCACCTGACGAAAGCACTGAACGCAACCGAGTCATCATTGCCCTAAAAAAAGCATTTCCTAATCCAACAGGTAGCCTTGGCGACCTAACTGCGGCTGGCCTCACCATTGGTATCACTGTAGCCAATGTTCTATTCCCGACAGATTAATCTCTTCCACCCGCTCTCACGAGCGGGTTTTTTGTACCCATAAGTATCAATTTCTGCTAAAATACGTTTGACCTAGGGGTGTATTTCAATGGTAGAATCCGGGTCTCCAAAACCTGTAATGGGGGTTCGATTCCCTCCACCCCTGCACAACAAATCTCTCCTTTACGGAGAGATTTTTTGTGATTAATAATATGTGGAGGGATCGAATGCCGGAGCCGGTTTCGTAACGAACCCGGCGAGGCGGGTCCCG
>CAZMCB010000015.1:9721-19529 GCA_964564895.1 uncultured Pseudomonadales bacterium
CTTCCACCCCTGCATAAATAAAAGGTTCCCCTTTATGGGGAACTTTTTGTTTATAGAGTAATGGAGAAATCGAAAAACCGGAAGCGCGACTGGCGCTGAGGTGTGCCAAGAAGAAAATTCAGCAGAATTTAACTGATTGGCGATTCCTTCCACCCCTGCATAAATAAAAGGTTCCCCTTTACGGGGAACTTTTTGTTTATAGAGTAATGGAGAAATCGAAAAAACGGCAAACCATTTGCCAAATAATCTTAAATAAATAAGCAAACTAACCCTCCGCAAGGAGGGTTTTCTTTGGTAAAATGAGCTCATGTCCCCACAAAAAGAGAACCATCGTCCACTAGAGTTAGTGTTCGTTAGACACGGAGAGTCAGAAGGAAATGTGGCTGTCAAAGCCTCCGAAGACGGCGACACCAGCTACTTCACCGAAGAATTCCGCTCCCGTCACAGCTCTACTTGGAACCTCACCCCAAAGGGTGAAGAACAAGCCAAGGCTGCAGGCGAATGGATCAAAAAGAACATCAATGGCGGAGTTTTTGACCAGTACTATGCTTCTACATATAGAAGAGCCAAACGCACAGCCGGCCTTCTTGGTCTCCCCAATGCCGTCTGGCACCTTCGTGACTACATAAGAGAGCACGACTGGGGCAATCTCGATGTCATGACCGATGAAGAGCGTCGTGAGAAGTATCCCGATGTCATGAGAAACCACGACATCAACCCCTATTACTTTGCCTCCCCAGGAGGTGAGTCCCTTGCAGACGTCCTCATAAGAGCCCGTGTAGGCATCATCGCCACCCTATATCGAGACGTACCAGACAAGCGAGCCATCATCGTTAGTCATGGCAACATGATGTGGCCTATCCGCATCATCATGGAAAACCTCCTCCCCGAAGACTACCTCCATCTCAAAAAAGAAAAAGATCCCAAAGACAAGATCAACAACTGCCAGATCTTCCAGTACACCAGAATCGATCCAGAAACAGGAGAAATAAACGAAAGATTCAACTGGATGAGATCTGTCTGTCCTTGGAAACTAGATCCAGAGCTAAACAAATGGCGCCCTATCGTTCACAGAAAATACACCAACGAAGAACTGGTAAAAGCCTAAGACTCGCCTCTCTCGGCAATCATTCGTTCCAGCATTTCAATTTGTCCATTACAACCATCGCAGTTTGAAAAATCTGGACATGTTTTCACCGATGAAAGAAGTTGAACTAACTTTTCCAATGACGCTTCCATTGGATTTGATTGGTAAAGCTCAAACCGATCTTCACAGCCTTGTTCTATGTGCATTCAAAAAGCATAACAGTTCTTTGTATGCTTGACAATTCCCACTTCTTGTGATATTATATAGGACGTACTTTGAGAGAGCAGACGAAATCGGTTCTACTCCTCTATCTCATGATTCTCGCAAGGAGGAAAACAAAATGGCATTTTTCTTCGGTAAAAAAGACCGCGAAGCATTGCTTCGCAATCTCGGTGTATTATTGGCCGCCAATGGTCAAAAAAGCATCATGGAAATGGTTTCTGGTGCTGAAAGCCAGGTCAAAACCATGAACACTGAAGCCTCAACTCTCGAGGCTCAGGCAAAACAAGCTTCAGACAATGCTCACAGAGCTTATGCTGAAGCTCTCGAAGTTGCAAACAAAGAGCTCCAGACTCACCTTGATAAGGTGAGAATAACAAGAAACACAGCAAACGGCCAAAGAGCCATGGCTGAAAGCCTGGCCGCAGCCGCAGCCGCTCTCAAATAAAGTTCACCACAAAACCCCGCCAACCGGCGGGGTTTTTCTTTATTCTCTCTTGCAAATTCCCCAAACAAAGATATACTCATGGCCAAGCACCCTAAAAAGGAGGTAATATGTTTCCCGATAGTCTCAGTTTGTTCGACACTTCACTCGTCGCCAGCCTTGTCTGTTCCGGTGGAGCGTTGATGACTTCTGCATGGTGCAGAGTCCTCAACAATTCAAATAAAAAACAAGAAAAGGCTTATCGTTTATTCCTCGCCAGTCCTGCGTTTTGCTATCTGGTTTATGGATTTGACCTTGTTTGTCTAGGTCTCCTCTATCTCTAAGTTCCTTGCCCTCCTTCCGGAGGGCATTTTTTTGTTATAATACCGGTCTATCCGGTACTTTTATTCAAACAGGAGGCAATATGTCAGAACAAGAACCGAAAGCAAAAACGTTCGAAGACTGGAAATCTAATTATGATGACTCTGAAGCTGGTTCTCAAGAAGAAGCCGAGGCTCTTGCCAAAATGGCCGAACTGGCAACAACCCGTGAGCAATGGAATGAAGTCTACTGGTGTGCCGATGCAAATTCGGAACTCGAAGCCCGCGCCGAAGTAGAGCTGGCCAAGTTCGATCAATAACCAGCCTTCACCTTTTTCAAACAACTAAATAGTTTTACCGCCCCGCCCCCGCGGGGCTTTTTTTGGTTAAATTTCTACGATTGTCTCCCCCTGCCTCAAAATCTTCACTTCCTCCCCTGTTGTATCCACGATAGTTGAAGGTTGTCGAGATGGTAGCTCCCCTGCATCGATAAACAAATCAATCAAATCTTGTCTCTCATCAGGCACAGTAGCCTCAAATTCCTCGATACTTCGCGCTGTGCTCGTCCCAGAAATATTTGCCGATGTCGAAGTGATTGGTTTCCCAAATGCCGAAATGATATCCAAGATCAATTGATTGTCAGGATTTCGCAACCCCAAATTAGTAGCATCTCCTTGCGCTTTTTTAGCCACCGTATTTTTACTCGAAGCTACGATAGCCACGGCACCTGGCCAGTATTTTTGCGCCACTTTTTTACCCAGTTCGCTAAAATTTACATACTTCTCCGCCATCTCCAAATCAGAGACCGCCACCAGTACTGGTTTATTTCCCCGCTCACCCTTAAACTTCCACAATTTCTCTAAAGCAGCCTCAGAAGTTGCGTCCACACCTAATCCATACACTGTCTCTGTTGGGTAAACTATCAAACCACCATTTTTCAAAACTTCTACTGCTCGTCTGATACATTCATCACGAACACAAGCTCCGGTGTGTATTTTTTCCATTCTTCTATTTTACTTCCACCAAGCCATTCTTTAATCCATTTTCGCTCCAAAAGGTGATTCCTGTGCTTAATATACTGCAGCACAGCCTCCTCATCGTGTAAATCATTGGCAATAAAGTCCAACACTACTTCTTCAGAGACATAGCCAGTAAGACCAGCCATCGCTACAATCTGGCCAACTAGTGAAGCTAGCATTAGAGTTTTTCTCTCTTGACCATTAAAAATAAAATAGTTTTCTCCTGATCCCAAATTAAATATTTTATCTTCATGTTTCTTAATAAAAGATATCTCTTTCCCATTGCTAGACTTTATCTGTATCTTCATTCCACGTTCCTCCTGATTCAAACACATCAACTCCACCAGACGCTCATCAAAATGAGCAAACATATCAATCCCCATCTCATCTTCGGGGCTATTCCTGACCGTTTCTACAACTTCACCAATAATCCAAGGTCGCTCATTCATCATTTCACATACTCGACCACAAGAATTTTTACATCTTTCTTGTCCGTATATGTCCCTCTCGCCTTCTTTGGTCGGTGTTGGCATTTCTTCCCAGTCTAAAGCACACTTGTCAAAAATAAAATAGGCAAATCTGCTAATATCTAAACAATGCTAAAGATCGTCACTATTGGAGGAGGCACAGGAGCACCCATCATCACCCAATCTCTTCTTATGGCTGGCTTCAAAAAACTCTCTTGTATTGCAGCTTCCATGGACTCAGGTGGCAAAACAGGCATCATAAGATCCGACGAGCGAGACCAAGTAATTGCTATCTCCGATCTCCTTCGCACTCTCATTTCGCTAATTTCCAGCACCAATCATCAGAAAAATATCAAGGCGTTTACCGATCTTGTTTCCTTCACCGATGGCCGTCAACGAAATCTTGGCTATACCATCTACTACGCTCTACTTGAGATGTACCAAAACGACTTCATAAAGGCTCAGGAACATTTCGAAAGGCTTCTCGGTATCAAGTTCGATGGCACAGTCATTCCTGTCACCACAGACTCCAGCAATATTTGTTTTGAAACCAAAAATGGCACTGTTTACCATGGTGAACACGAGCTAGACAAACAATCCATGTCCAAGAATACGATAGTTGATCTCTGGCTCGATCCTGATGTCCCAGCCACACCTCAAGCTATTGAAGCTTTGGAAAAAGCTGACTTTATCATTTACTGCCCTGGTAGTCTCTATGGCTCAGTTATCTCCAATTTTCTCCCCGTAGGCATCACCGAGGCTCTAGTAACCTCAAAAGCCAAAAAAATCCTTATCACCAATCTAGTATCCAACAGAAACCAAACCCATCACTTCACTCCAGAAAAGTATCTCAAGGTATTCCATCACTTCACTGGACTAGAAAAACCCTTCGATATTCTTATTACTCCGCACATCTCTCAAAAAACTTTCGAGAAAAAATACCCCAAAGTAGCCAAATCTTATGCCCTCGAACACGCTCACTTCCTCGGCTGGACTGAAAAGGAACTCAAAAGTATTCAAGACAAAGGTATCAAAGTACTAACTTCCGATATTATCTCCATCACCCCTCACCTCAACCGTCTCCGTCACGACCCCAAAAAGCTCTCCAAACTCCTCAGGCAAATAATTAAATAGGTTCATTTCTCTTTCCGTTTGGCATTTGGTTTTTGTGACAATGAGTCGCAGTCCGTTAAGTTTCTTGATTGTCAGACGACAGTCTGCGAGCCTACGCGACGAGCGGGCGAGAATCAAGAAATAGGAACCGACGGTCGCAGATACCAAGGCGACGTCACAAAATACTAAATGACAAAAGAGGAAGAAGAGAAATGACCATAAAAAACCCGCCGTTTAAGGCGGGATTCACGATTACCATTTACTTCTTTCCAAATCAATTATTGGAGTATCTTTTGGAATATCATTCTTTAACACGAGCAAAAACAGGTGTTCAGGCTCCTTTGAATGATAAAAATAGATACTTCCATCAGGCAAGCGGTAATACTCACCGATATGAAAGTCGTCTCTTTTATCCTTCCGTTGGAAACTACCCATCACACCTGCAATCTGAACAGATACTGTCATTTTTCTCCTTTCAACGTGCAAACTTTATGGATATCTTACTACAAAAAAACGTACTCTCATGCAGTTTGCTATAAGAAAACATCCTGCATCTCAGCATCAATAAAAGAAATTTTTCTGTCAACTCATTTTGTGTCTTCTATCGCCGGTACCGCTCTAACAGCGAGCGCTTCCTTAAACTACCTTGCTGACCTCAAGGTGTTTATGCAACGCTAAAAAACATTTTGTGCTTCGACACCCCTACTCAATTACTGTCCACTTGTTAAGGATTCTATCTGTGTTTTGCTTGAAGGTCACGAGGACACAGACTATTTTTGTGCTCTGATCCGAGTTGATTAGGATCTTTCCCCGAAATTCTAAGTGCGGGTGAACTGTCACGACAACGGAGATGCCGCAAACTTAAAAAGTCCCCCTGTTTGATAGCTTGTAGAGGAAAAACCTCCCAATCTATCGGTTTCAGTGCAACTTAATTTTTACACGCCGTGAAAACTTATGTCAAGTTGACCAAGAAAAAGCCCTGCTATCTCTAGCAGGGCTTTAAATTACTCATCAACGTGGCTGCATGTACTCATGCTGCCGTTCCCGATTGGACCGGTGATTGTTCTTGGCGATGCAGTTCGTGCATCTCCAATGATCTTTGTCGATCGGCCTTCCACAGGAGCAGAAATTTCCGCTCCACTCATAATTCTCGACAGTCGTGATCAACATGTTGATCTCCGACAGCAGATTATCCATGCCGTCTTCAGAGGAGAGCGGATAATCGACTGTTAGTCGGTTGTTCACTAAGACGTATTGTTCCCTAAGGGCCATGTTAAACAAGAACTGCCCTTGATGACCAGCACGATTTTGATCGTGCACGAACATTATTGACGCCTTCAAAGCCTGATCCCAGAGCTTCCATGCGGGCGCCATCGCCTTCTGGCGGTTGCCGATCTCTCGGGCTTCCGCAAGAAGTTGGACGAGGCCAACTCGATCTTGCCGATCAGCGCATTTTTGCATCTTTCGATGCAACTCGTTTTTTTTCATCGACAAGCCCTTAATTTCGCGAATTGCCTGTGAGACCTTGCTGACAAGCACTTCAACAGAATCAAATATTTTAGTCATGACATCCTCCTCTAGATCTTTTGAAAGAACTTACGGCTAAGGCCCACGGCCGAAGCTATAGTGGACACGTTCCACAATGTCTTATAGTATACATCATTTAGTCACAAAAGTCAATTTATAACCTTCCACTACCCTCATACGTGCTTCCATGATAAAATAACCTCGATATGCCTCGTCCACTTGAATATATACGCTCAGTTAAGCTAGAATTAAAGCAGGTAAAATGGCCGTCTCACCAGACTGCCTTCAAGATGACTATCTTAGTCATTATCACTAGTCTAGCCGTTGCGTTTTACTCCGGCGGGCTTGATTATCTCTTTACGACCATGCTTGCAAAAGCACTAAATCGCTAAAATGAAACTAAAAGAAGACAAAACCAAACAAATTGACGAACTTGTACCAAAAGTGCAGGATCCTAATCACGTAGTCATCACTGACAACGCCCCAGCTTCGGCCAAGTGGTACGTCGTTCACACTCAGTCTGGCCACGAGAACCGTGTTTTGGTTACTCTCAAAACCAGAGTCATCTCCATGGGTCTTGAGAACTACGTCTACGAAATCCTTATCCCCACTCAAGAAAAAATCAAAATCAACAAAGGCAAAAAATCCACCATCAAAGAAAAGCTTTTCCCTGGATACATGCTTGTTCGTATGATCGTCTCTGACGACTCCTGGCTCGCTGTTCGCACCACACAGGGCGTTACAGGCTTCGTTGGCACTGCCGACCAGCCAACTCCTCTTCCAGAAAATGAAGTTAAAGCCATCACCGCTTTCGGCGAGCAGGCTGCTCCTAAATTCCAAGCTGCCTTCACCATGGGTGAGGCTGTCAGAATCATTGAAGGACCTTTCACTGATCTTCTTGGTACTGTCTCCGCCATTGACGATGCCAAAGGCAAAGTCACTGTTCTGGTCAGTATCTTCGGTCGTGAAACACCAGTCGAGCTCGACTTTCTCCAAATCTCCAAGATTTAAGGAATTTTACCCAAAAGAAAAGTCCCGCCGAGGCGGGACTATTTTTTGTTCACTATCATTCATTACGGTACATGAAACACTTTGTCTTCAGGAACATAAAAGATCGTACTTTTGGGTGTATACGTTAATTTGTCAAACCCAAAAAGTAACAACCACCTAGGCACCCTAGTGAAATCAACACCGGTCTCATACAACTCGACATATGGCTTGGCAACGGGCTCATATTTCACTTCTCTATTACCATCACCCACAACAATGACTTTTCCGTTCGATGTGTATACAAAATATTCTTCATCATTGATCATTTGAAGATTATAGAGTCCTTGACCAACGTTCATTTTTTCCAATGGTTGACTAGCCACCAACACGGTTCTTGTGGGTAATAAGGCGCTTACGATGACGGCCAACAGGCCTCCAATCACAAATCCACCGAAGATGGCTACAACTATCGTGGTAAACCAGTCCTCATCATATTTCCAAGCCAAATAGCCAAGCAACAACGCAACAACAACCATCGTCACCATCTGTCCTCCTCAAAGCTTGTTAAGGTAAATATCTGCCCCATAATATCACTCTTTAACCAGAAGTCAAGCTCAAATCAAATAAAAAGGGAGCCTTTCGGCTCCCGAGTATTATTCTTTTTTCAAGTCTGCAATGATTTTTTCCGCAGTGTATTTAATTCCATCTACGAAGATCTGCAGTTTTAAAACAGCTCGATCAAAGGTATTTTTGATCAATTCCTTTTCTCGATCCATCAGATTCTTCCCGGATTTTTCGTACCAAATCCGATAAGCCTCCTTGGTAACTTCGAGATCAACCGATGCTTGTTCTGCCTGCTCTTTTATTTTTGGATATTTTTCGTAGAGTTTAGCCTTCCCACTCTTAAGCAGTTCAAGAACAATGTTGAAATATTTTTCAGTTGCGGCACTTAAGATACCCACAAAATATTTCCCCGGCTCTTCGCCTACAGCATCAGCCAATGCTGACGCACGTGCTTTTTGTTCCTCAGAAAGTTCCATCATTACCTCCAGTTTTCGAATGTTAAAGAATTTGAGAACCCTATAGTACCTCTAACTAGCCTCAAAGTCAAGCCTGCAGTCTCCTCACTTGACTCCCCTCTCATTTTTTGCGATAGTTAAGTTAGTTACTGCCATGAAAAATTTAAACAGCGAAGAAACACTTTGGGTAATCTTTCCAATCCTTCTTGTGGTCGGTCTCCTCGTGGCCAGTATCGTCATCCTCCCCAAAACTCAGACAAATATCAACAGCAAAGCATCCACTCCTACAGTTCTTCCTACCAAAGTAATACTAGATACACCCACTCCTTCATCTACAGAGCGTCCAGAGATTATTTGTTCTTCTCTTTACTCGCCAGTTTGTAGTCCATCTGGCGTTACCTATCCTAACGAATGCGAGGCTAATCAAGCAGGTGTTACAGCTTTTACTGAGGGCGAGTGTCCCAAAACTTCTCCCACAAGGCTACTTACTCCTACACCCACAGTTCTCCCAGCTACAAACTAACCATCTCTTTTAAAAGCACGTGGTAAAATAGTCCAACTTTTTCGCACCTTAAAGGAGGTTCCATGGAGTTTAAAAGGGTCATTGTCGAAACACCGTATAAATCTGCCACAAAAAAGGGTTTAAGACAAAACCTGCGATTCGCTCGTGACTGCGCTCGTGATTGCCTGGTCGTTTACTGCGAGGCACCCTTTCTCAGCCATTTGCTATATACCCAAGAAGGCATACTAGACGACAATATTCCCCAGGAACGCCAAGATGGTATTGACGCTGGTCTAGCCTGGGGCGCTGTCGCTGAAGCGACCATTGTCTATCTTGATCGAGGAATTTCCGCAGGCATGTACTACGGAGTCCAAAATGCCCGAAAGGCCGGTCGTCCCATCATCTTCCGTACACTCAGTCGTATGGTACCTACACCTTCTGGCAAGCTCCACACAACCAGAAAAGTTCAGATCGGATCTGGTCCCGATGATGTCGAGAATGCATGCCGACAACTCTTCAAAGAGCTTCCGCCAGGCGCCAGAGCCATCGAATTCACTTCCGATCTTGATCATCTGGGTGATGTATATGGCTCATGTTTCGAGTTTGACGGCCTTCATCTCCCTGTGCTCATAAGGGGTACCCTGCCTGATGAAATTCCCCAAACCGTGAATTTAAGATACGAAGTGTAGTTCTCCATCCCGCCTCCTAGGCGGGATTTTTGTGCTAATATATGCCCATCTTGCACCCTAAAAAGGAGGAGTTTTGAAAACATTTGTAAAATCATTTGATAAGGAAATCTACTTATCCAAACCACCCAAAGATGAGTTTTGGGATCACTCCGATGGCGGCTATGATCGTAAATTTATTCCTGGTGGAGTTATATGGCAGTATCAACGCACTGGAGAAATCACTCTTAAATTTGATATCAATGACGAAATAGCCAATGGAAAATTTACAAAAATATACTGCAATCTTCACAACCTAAGTCTTAATAACGATCAAGCTATTCCCTCAACCCCAATCAGCATCACATTAGAAAGAAACAAGAAATATCAGCTTTTTGTCAGCTCTACCTTAATCGAGAATGGAAAAAGGGCTGATGAAACCTGGATTATCGTTTT
>CAZMCB010000016.1:0-18723 GCA_964564895.1 uncultured Pseudomonadales bacterium
TGGAATATATTTATCGGATTGTTTCTTTTGATTTTAATTGTTTTATCCTCAGGAGTTGTTGTAGATGTTTTTGAAAGGTTTGTAACTAGACTTCCAATTAAGAAAAAAAGAGTAATGGCAATTCTGATTGGTTTTTCGTTGGCTTTACCAGAGTTATTTGTAGGAATTGCAGCAGCTTTGGACGGAAAATCGCAGATGGCACTTGGAACTGTGGTTGGAGCCAATATGGCTAACCTAAGTTTGATAATTGGTGGTTTGGCAGTAGTTACAATCGCTATTCCTGTCGTGGGGGAGTATTTGGAAAAAGACCTTTGGGTTACTATTGGACTGGCCTTGATGCCTTTTTTGATGCTATTTGATGGAACGATTTCGAGGATTGAGGGAGGCGTGCTGATTGCTTTATATTTTGTTTATGCGCTTTTCTTAACAAATGAAAAAATTGTTGCAAAACAGATCAAGAAAAAAATGTCTGCTATAGAAAAATGGGGTCTTCCAGTGATGCTGCTGCTCGGTTTATTGATAATGGCAGTATGTTCTTGGCAGTTAGTTCAGGTAGTAGTAAACATCGCGGCAGTTTGGGGAGTGAGCTGGTTTTGGATGGGACTCTTGTTAATTGCTTTTGGGACAACGCTTCCAGAACTATTACTTCTTTCCTTTTCTGGTAAAAAGAGTAGGGTAAGTTTGGTATTACCCGACCTTCTTTCAAGCGTGGTAATTAACTCGACTGTAATTTTGGGAATTGTAGCTCTAATTACACCTGTTGTAATTAGAGAGTCTGTTCAAAGAGGATTGTCGGGGATGTTTATGGTTATGATCTTGGGACTATTTTGGCTTTTTACAAAATCAAAAAGAAAACTAGAACGATGGGAAGGTGTTGTTCTGATCGGTATCTACCTAATGTTTATCGGTCTGCAGTTTATATTTGCTTAGGAATTAGTCGCTACTTTCTTCCAAACTGAGTAAGGCTCTGATTTGATTAACAATTTTTTTCTTGGGTCCTTTTTTTATAAAGACAGCTTGAAGATTTTTGAAAAAGTCAGAAGTGGTGTTGGCTTTTTCGAGATACTCACCACCCATGGGATATTCTTTCTTTTGATCGACTTTTTGGTTGGTCATTATTTTAAGGTTTAGAACGGCATATCTTTGAAGAAGCTTAAGGGTTCCAATTTTTCGGAAACGACGAAGAGAATAAACATAACGTGGTTCGCGAATGACAGAAAAAGAGTAGCCCTTTTTATAACCTCGACGAACAAACTCTGTGTCTTCTGCAAAACCAACTTCTGGATTAAAACCACCTATCTTGCCGAAGTATTTTCGTAAACAGCCTATCATGGCACCAAGAGCACCCGGAGTACCGACAAGAAGACCTGTTTCTGTAAGAAGGTTTAAATATGTAGCTATTACTTTATCAGACCTGCGTTTGGAGTCTGGCAATATCCAGGTAGTAAACAAATCACATTGCTTAACTCCTAGGTGATATTTGACGCCTTCTAGAAAGTGTTTGGGGAGACGGTTGTCTGCATCGTTGAATAGTAAATATTTTCCTTTACCAGCTTCTCCACCAAGATTTCTTTGAACTGAGACGTTTCGAATCTTGCTTGATAGTACCGTAAGAGAAGGAAGTGATTTAGAAAGTTTTTTGGCGTATTCAACAGTTTTGTCTTTTGAGTTTCCATCGACAACTATCACTTCAAAATCTTGAAGGGTTTGAGCTGCCAAATCTTTGAGAAGGAGAGGTAAGGACTTCTCTTCATTAAGACAGGGGATAACGATGGAAAAAAATGGTTCATTTTTCATAGACTGATAGAATTATAGTATGTATTTAATTGTTGGATTGGGAAACCCTGGAGAAGATTACGAAAAAACGCGACATAACGCAGGATTTTTGTTTATTAACAAACTTGCCGGTAAGGAAAAATTTGTTGTGGATAGAAAGATGGAGTCTGAGACTTTGAAAAAAGGAGATGTTATTTTGGCAAAACCATTTACCTTTATGAATGATTCAGGTAGAGCAGTAAGAAAAATAATGGATTTTTACAAACTAGGCATAGAAAAAGTGGTGATTGTGCATGACGATCTGGATATTGCTTTTGGTGAGTATAAAATCCAAAAAGAAAAAGGACCCAAGGTACACAACGGTATTAAATCAGTTGAACAGTATTTGGGAAGGACTGACTTTTTGCGTGTTCGTATTGGAATTGATAATCGTCAACCTGGTGTGAGTTACGGAACAGGAGCTGACTATGTACTGTCTAAAATGAGTAAAGAGGAACTAAAAGAAATTGATGGTTCGATGGATGAGGCTGTTAAGGAGTTAGCGGAAACTCTCAGCTTGAATCTCAAATAACTCTTTGTAGCGGCCATTTTTCTTCATTAGATCTATGTGAGTTCCATACTCGATTACAGTTCCATTTTCTAAAACAAGAATCTTGTCAGCTTTTCTTACTGTACTGAAACGATGGGAAACAAGAAAAATTATTTTTTCCTTGGCCACCTTGAGCACTTGTTCAAATATTTCCTCTTCTGATTGGGGATCTACATTGGAAGTTGGTTCGTCGAGGATAAGTACCTCTGACGGTCGATACAGAATACGGGCAAGGGCAACTCTTTGCCAAAGTCCTTTGGACGGCTCAATTCCATCTTTAAACTCTTTGTCGAGAGGGTTTTTATAACCTAAAGGTAATGAACTGATAAAACCGGTAATACCTGTAAGTTCGGCAGCCCGTTTTATATTTCGCGAACTTTTCTTTTGGGAAATATCTCCGAAACGAATGTTATCCTCTACAGAGAAAGGGTATTGAGCGAAGTCTTGAAATAGAGCAGAAAATTTGAAGCGATATTCTTTGATGTTGTAATCGGTGATATCTTTACCGTTGATTAGAATTTTGCCCTTTTGAGGTTCATAAAAACGACAAAGAAGTTTTATGAGCGTTGTTTTTCCTGCTCCATTCTGACCAACAATGGCGATATTGTCTTTTGGATCAATCTTAAATGAGACGTCTTTTAGTATCCAATCTGTTGATTGTGGGTATTTGAAATAAATATGTTGAAATTCGATTCCCTTATCAATATTTTTTGGAAAAGGATCACCAACATTTTGCTGCTCTTCGGGAAGTGACATAAAGGTTTCGAAGTCGGTGATAAACAAATAGTTTTGAAAAATATCGTTAGCTTGACGAATTAAACGACTAACACTACTTATAAAGCGATTGATGGCTTGGCTGGTAATTTGAGCTGTACCTAGAGTAATAGTCTGAACTATGGCTAGATAGTAAAGATATAATCTGGTCCCTGTTTCGAAAATAGAAAGGGGAAGTGAAACGAGTTGACGTTTTTTTGCAAAATTTGCATTTAGTTCTCGACGCTTACCAAACATTTCTTGAGCCATTTTGAAACGTCTGGTTAGAAGAACTTCTACATGACCGAGAATTTTGTTTTCATATAAATAACGTCCCTTGATGGCAAAGTCTTCAAGAGCTCCCCAGACACGCCAACGAGGAGCAAACTCGGTAGAAAGTTTGTGTTGGGCTCTTGAGAAACCAACACCAATAATGATGTTGGGAAGAGCAAGAATAATACAAGGAATTACCACGAGAGGATTAAAGGTAAGAATTGGGATGGCTGTTGAGATTATTGTGAGGAGAAGTTCTGGAAAAGTAGAGATTGGGATTATTAGAGACCATACAGAGCGACCTGTATTATCTAAAACCTTTTGGAGAACATTTCTAGTTTTTGGGTCCTCTGCAACAGAGACCGGAAGAAGATTTAGTTTTCGGGAAATCGAGATTTGTATCTTTTCTGAGAGAAGATTTGAGAGCTGGGTGCTGTAGACACCATCGACTTCTTCAAGAATCTGTTGAATACGATCAATAAGAAGACCTGCGACGGCTGAGATGACCATGCCTCTTATCCCTGTTGCAATATCATGAGTAGTAATTGCTGTCATAACTGAGTCGATAAGAAGTTTACCTGCAATTAGGCCTGGATAAACGAGAGCACCTTTGAGGGCGTTGGCTGTGGTGACTTTGAGAAACAAAGATTTGTCTGTGGTCCAAGCAACCTTAACTGTTGAGGAGTATGTTTTGAGAAATTCCTTGGCGTTTTGAAGAGGTTTAGACATGTGTGTTCATTTTACGTTAAAATTCAGGTAATGGATAAAGTGGGATTTAAACCAATGATGTCGATTTTGGATAAGTATGATCTGGAAGAGACAAAACAGAGAAGAATTAGTCGTGAGTTTCAAGACTATGCATATCGGCTTGCTGTGGAACTTGAAGATACAGCACACACTGCCATATATATGAGATTGGCAAAAAATACTCCGAGGCCAATGATAGAACAAGCTCGTCTTTTTGTATTGGGGGCAAATAAGCCAACTAGTAAAGGGAGACTGTTTATGTGGAAACTGAAACAGATAAGGGAGGAAAAGAAAGGACAATAAATTACGGATGTCGGAGGTTGCTTCAGCTCGGATACGAGATTCGCAATGACGGTGTTTGGTAAGATGAATATAGATGTTTAAGAAATATGGATTTGGTTTGTTTGCTAATTCGATGTGGGCTAGGGTGTTGACAGTGTCAGTGATTTTGTTTTTTGTGTATCTGGGTGACGCAATTCTTAGTGACTGGGTACCGTCTTTTATGCAGGTAGCCTTGGGAGGTTCTTTACTCATGGGTTTGGTGATGTCATTTTCTTCAGTTGTGGGATTTGTAACCGATTTAATATTTCCACAGTTACTGCGAAAATTTAAGGCGAGGAGACTGATACTTTTGGCTATAGCGGCAAACTTGATATTTTCCGGAATTCTGATGTGGACTACGTCTTGGTCTTGGATCGTTTTGTTACTTTTAGCAATGGCTGTTTGGGGAATATATTATGAACTTCTTTGGTTTGGATCGGCTCAGTTTGTGTCTGACAATGTTCCTGCGGAGTCTCGTTCTGGAGTATGGGGAGTACTAAGTGTTTTTAAAAGTTTGGCATATTTTGCAGGTCCGATAATAGGTAGTTGGTTAGCAATAAGTAGAGGAAATTTGGCTGTGGTAATTACGGCTGCTGCAATAGTATGTATAGGATATATTGTTTGGATTTTTACCAATAAAAAAGAAAAGAGTTATGAAGAAAATGTTGAGCCTATGGAGAAGTTTAGTATCAAGGAAGAGCTTGGTTATTGGAAGGTATTATTTGTTCATGTGTGGCCAGTTCTGCTTATTAGTTTGACCATGGGACTCATAGATGCAACCTATTGGACAACAGGAACTGTACTATCAGACAACCTAGCAAAGAGTGGATTTTTGGGTGGATTGTTTTTACCTGTTTATATGCTCCCTCCAATATTTATGGGAGTCATACTTGCAAAATGGGGAGTATTTAAGGGCAAGAAAAAAATTGCCGAAATAGCCCTACTTCTTTCCGGAATTTTTCTTGCTTGTTTGGGTTTGGGAGAAAGTGTATTACTTTTGCTTTCTTTGTCTTTTTTGACTGGAGTAGCTTTGGCCGTAGCTTGGCCAATGGTTGATGCGGTATATTCTGATATCTTGGCAAGAATGGGAACAGAGCGAAAACACATGGTTGGTCTTTCGAGTTCTACTACGAGTTTGGCTTATATTGTCGGACCAGTTACAGCTGGATTTATTTCAAGCAGAGTTGGAGAGAGACTTACATTTGTGGTGATTGGAGTAGCAGTTTTTGTGATTGCAATAATCCTGTTAATTGTAACTCCAAAGAAGCTTCGATTGCCCCAAACAGAGATTGCTGAATGGAAGGACTAGTCTGAATTGTGTATGATTGATTAAGAATGTTTAAAGGAAAATTGTGGCTTCATCAGATGTTTTTGTTTGGAGTATTGGGTTTGTTGATAATGTGGAGTGTAATTAATAAGACTTTTGTTTTTAATATTAGTTTGCTTTGGTGGCTTTTGGGAGCAATGATTGGTTTTTTGTTTGTGTTTTTAGATCGATTTGTATATAGCATTCTTTCAAAACCAGATGAGACTTTGAGCCTTAGAATGAGAGAGTTGTTTGGACAAAATAATGTATTGGGAGGAATAAAGCTTCTATTGGCTGAGAGATATGATCAAAAAGAGTTAGTGATGAGAAGTGCAATGTTTGTTGTGGTATGGATTGTGTTGGCATTTTTGACCGCGACAAGTGTGATTAGTTTTTTTGGGAGGGGATTTGTCCTTGGAATTGGAACACATTTAGTGTTTGATTTGGTCTATGACTTTGTCAAAGATAAAGAAAGATTGGATGTATGGTTTTGGCAAATAAAGCGAACATTGGAGCCAGAAGAGAAGTTTTGGTTTGTGGCTATCGTGAGTTTAATATATTTAATTTTGGCTTTTATCTTGTAATTTAGACAGTTGACTTGGGAAAGTATTTCGTATACCATGGGGGGTATATGTCATTAGAAGAAAAAAAGAAACTCCGAGTTATGCTTAAAAGAATTCAAGGCCAAGTAGGAGGCATTGAAAAAATGGTGAGTGAAGATAAAAACTGTGAAGCAGTTGTCACTCAGGTAGTTGCCTCTATGAGCTCTCTTAAGAGTGTGGCAAAAACACTTTTGGCTGACGCGGTTGGAAGTTGTTCAAAAGAAGAATATACTAAATTATTGAAACGATTTTTATAAATTAATTAACAAAATAAATAAAAAATATGGAATTAACACATTTTTCGGACACAAATTTTGATGAGTTGGTTTTAAAGGCAAATAAACCGGTGTTGGTAGATTTCTTTGCCGATTGGTGCGGACCGTGCAGAATGGTTGCTCCTGTAATTGAAGATCTTGCAAAAACTTATGGTGAAAAGATGATTGTTGGAAAAGTAGATGTGGATGCTAACCCTGCTGTTGCTGGAAAATATGGAGTGATGAGTATTCCTACTGTAATTTTATTTGATGGAGGAGCAGAAGTCGGACGTCAAGTTGGTTTTGGTGGAAAAGAGATTTATGAAGAAATGGTAAAAAAAGCCATAAAATAAAGTATGAAGAAATATGATGTGATTGTGATTGGTGGAGGTCCAAGTGGATACACCAGTGCGATTTATATGAGTAGAGATACTTTGTCGGTTTTGGTTTTGGCTGGAGCCCAACCTGGAGGACAACTTATTTTTACAACTGAAGTTGAAAACTTTCCCGGATTTTCTAAAGGAATAATGGGACCTGACCTAATGATGGAGATGGAAGCACAGGCAAAAAGATTTGGAACTGAGGTGTTGTATTCTGAAGTTACAAAAGTAGATTTGTCAGGAGAAATTAAAAAAGTTTGGGTAGGAGATACTGTGTATCATGCCAAAGCCGTCGTGGTATCTACTGGAGCTTCTTCGAGAATGATTGGTGTTGGAGAAGAAAAATTTATTGGCCGTGGAGTAAGTACTTGCGCCGTGTGCGATGCTGCATTTTATAAAGGAAAAAAGACGTTTGTAGTTGGTGGAGGAGATGCGGCCATGGAGGATGCGATGGCCCTTGTGAAATTTGCTGATGAAGTAACAATAGTTCATAGAAGAGAAGAATTCCGTGCCAGTAAAATTATGCAAGATCGAGTACTTTCAAATCCAAAGGTAAAAGTAGTGTGGAACAGTGAAGTTGTTGAAGTTTCTGGTTAACAGAAACTTTCTTCGATTAAAGTAAAAAATAATAAGACAGGTGAGGTCTCTGAACATCAACTGGACGGTTTGTTTGTAGCCATTGGACATGTGCCAACTACAAAAATATTTGAAGGAAAGCTGGAACTCAACGACAAGGGATACTTGATGACAACAATGACGGCATTGATGTCTAGTACCAAATGGAGAGTCTCGGAAAAAGATATGTATCTTGATGGCTATCCAACAATGACTTCTGTCGAAGGAATTTTTGGGTGTGGAGACGTTGTGGACTATCGTTATCGACAAGCAATCACAGCGGCAGGTATGGGATGCCAAGCGGCATTGGATACGGAAAAATGGTTGGCTGAACAGAAATAAATACAATGAAGATAAGAGAACAACTAAGAAATGCTATAGCTGAGCTTGCTTTGGGTAAAGAGTTTATCGTGGAACATCCAGCTCAAGAAAGCCTGGGAGACTACTCAACAAATATTGCTATGGTTTTGGCTCGTGAACTAGGTAGAAATCCAAGAGAGCTGGCTGTGGACTTGGTGGGGAAACTAGAAAAAAACACAGACACCAAAAAGATTGTAGAAAAAATAGAAGTAGCGGGACCGGGTTTTATTAATTTATGGATTAAAGATGAAGTACTAATTTCTTTACTGGATGAGTCACTAAAGACGGGAGAAAAATTGGGTGACAGTGATTTTATGAAGGGCAAAAAAATACTGGTGGAATATAGTTCTCCCAATATCGCCAAGAGATTTTCTGTTGGTCACCTCAGATCAACCATCATTGGGCAAGCAATATTTAATTTGTATAAACATTGTGGAGGTAACGTAACCAATGATAATCATTTGGGTGACTGGGGAACTCAGTTTGGAATGATAATTGCGGCTATTGAGGAGGACAAGAATTTCGATTGGGCAAGTGCCGACATCAATAAATTAGAAGAGATTTATGTGGATTTTAATAAGAGAATTGAGGAAAATCCAGAACTCAGAGCAAAGGCAAAAGATGCTTTTCTTCGATTAGAAAAAGGAGATCCAACTGCCAGAAACATTTGGCAAAAGTCTGTTGATATTTCAATGAAGGAGTTTGATGAGATTTATAAAAAACTTGATGTGGAGTTTGAAAATGTATATGGTGAATCGGCTTATGAAAGCTTGATGCCCGATGTGATTGCTGAGGCAAAAGAGAAAAATATATCTACTGTGGGCGAGGAGGGTGCTTTGATAGTGAGATTTGAAAATGAAAATGGAAAAGAAGAGATGCCTCCGGCAATGCTCGTTAAAAGTGATGGGTCAACAACTTATTTCACAAGAGACTTGGCGACGATAAAATTTCGGTTGACGAAGCCAGAACTTAAGTGTGATGAATATGTTTATGAAGTGGGTGGAGAACAGAGACTGCATCTTAAACAAGTATTCGCGACTGCCAAAAAACTATGGCCAGAGGAAACTAAGAATGTGGAATTTGTACATGTGGCACATGGACTGTTGAGTTTGCCTGAAGGAAAAATGAGTACCAGAAAGGGAAACACAATTAAGTTAGAAGATTTGTTGTTAAAAGCAAATACTAAAAGCATTGGAATGCAAACTGTGGAAAGTAGAGAAAGAATAAAAAATGGAGAAACTGTAGTTTTTGATGGTGCAGAATTCGGTCAAAATCAAAGAATCGTATCAATTGGAGCTGTGAAATACAACGAACTGAAGAGGTCGCCTGTAATGAATTATATTTTTGTTTGGGATGAGGCTCTATCAATGGAAGGAAACAGTGCACCATATTTACAGTATGTGTATGTAAGAACTAGAGGTGTGTTGAATAAATCCGGAGAGAAGATTGAAAAAGTAATTGCGGATAAAAAAGAGTTTGCCAATGATGATGAAAGAATTTTGGCTCGATGGTTGCTTCTCCGATTTGCCGAGGGGGAAGTAGTGGAGTCGGCTACTGCTAATTTTGCACCACAACAAGTGTGTGCATATTTATTTGAAACAGCACAAAAATTCAACGGATTTTATGAAAGAAACAAGGTGGTTGGAGTGGAAAACCAAAGTTTAAGATTGGCTCTGACTATTCTGACTGGTGAAGTAATTAAAAAAGGCCTTTCAATATTGGGAATTGAAACAGTGGAGAAGATGTAAGAGCTTGTATAATTGTACCCATGGCAAGCAGACTTGAGGAAATACTTAAAGAACGGGAGAAGAAAATTGAAACCCTTAAAAAAATGGGTATTGATTTGTATCCTTCTCGTTCTGTAAAAGAAGCATCAAATAAAGAAGTGGTGGAAAACTTTGAGAAATATGAAGGCAAGAGCCTAACTTTGGCCGGAAGAATTATGGCTTGGAGAGAACACGGCAAATTAATTTTTGGACATATTCAAGATCAGAGTGGCAAGATTCAGCTTTTTATACGAGCAGATGGAATGCATGCATTTGATAAAGCAAAGCAGACGCTTGGCTTTGAAGAATTGGACTTCTTAGATATTGGCGACATCATTCAAGCAACAGGCGAAGTGGTGAAAACAAGAACTGGAGAGGTATCTTTGCAAGTATCTGAAATTCGGTTACTGACTAAATCAAGATTGCCTTTACCTGAAAAATGGGTAGGAATCGTAGACCCTGACGAGGCATTTCGTAAGAGATATCTCGATCTCTTGATGAACCCTGAAAAAATTGTTCGTTTCGAGAGAAAAGCAAAATTTTGGGCTGAGTGTCGAAAATTTATGGCCTCCAAGGGATTTATGGAAGTGGAAACTCCGGTTTTAGAGTCGGTGACCGGCGGAGCAGATGCTAGACCATTTACGACCCATATGAACTCGATTGATCAAGATTTTTATATGAGAATTTCAACTGAGCTTTTTCAAAAGAGACTTATTGGAGCTGGTTTTGAAAAGATATATACTTTGGCACCAAACTTTCGTAATGAAGGAATGGACGATGAACATTTACCTGAGTATTATTCCTTGGAATGGTATTGGGCCTTTGCTGATTACAGAGACAACATGCAACTAACTCGAGAACTATATCGACACATTGCCAAAGAAGTATATGGAAAAACTAAGTTTATAAGTGGAGGAATGGAGTTTGATTTAGCTGATGATTGGGAAGAATTAGATTATTTGAAAATTGTTAAAGAAAAAATAGGAATTGATATTGTAAGTTCGACAGACGAAGAAATGAAGGAGGCAATTAAAAAGGCAGGAGTGAAACTTACGGGAGAAATAAACAGAGCACGCCTAATTGATAACTGTTGGAAGATTGTTCGAAAGACAATTGCTGGACCTGCATTCCTTCTTAATGAGCCAAAATTTATGTCACCGTTGGCCAAGAGTAAACCTGAAGATCCAGAAATTACCGAAAGATTCCATATAATTTTGGCTGGCTCAGAACAAGGAAATGGTTATTCAGAACTAAATGATCCTGTTGATCAAAAAGAGAGATTTGAAGAACAACAAAAAGGAAGAGATAAAGGAGATGAAGAAGCTCAGATGATGGACGTGGACTTTGTTGAAATGCTCTCGTATGGAATGCCACCTACATCTGGATTTGGAATGTCTGAAAGACTTTTCTGGGCAATGGAAGATATTTCTGCAAGAGAAGGAACACTTTTCCCTCCACTTCGTACTAAAAAAGATTGAGAGTGATATAATTTCCATAGAAAAGTGAATTGCTTTTGTGATCCGACTACCAACCGGGGAAAAGCAGGTAATGAACACCAACGTTCTAATTAAGAGGCTACCTAGCAAACAAGATGGAACCGTCCGAAAGGACTCTTGTGAAAAGGGTAGTTTTTTTGTTAACAAAAACTAATTAAAAAACAATGGAAGAACAAAAACTGCACGCATTAAGACACAGCGCCGAACACATACTTACTCATGCAATGGAGAGGCTTTGGCCTGGTCAAATACTTAAAGCAATGGGACCAGCAATTGATACTGGATTTTATTTTGATTTCGACACTACAAATGGATTAAAAATAACTGAAACAGATTTTCCAAAGATTGAAAAGGAAATGAAGAAGATTGCGCAGTTAAATTTGCCTCTCGAAAAACATATTGTAACTGCAGAGAAAGCCAGAGAGATGTTTGCTGACAATCCATATAAACAAGAATGGATAGACAAAGCAGAAAAAGAGGGAGAGGAGATTTCTGTCTATTGGACAGGGGATCCAGACAAGGGTGGCTCTTTTGTGGACGTTTGTGCAGGACCTCACGTGGCTAGAACTATTGAGGTAAAAGCTTTTAAACTTCTTTCAATTGCTGGAGCTTATTGGCATGGTGATGAGAAAAATAAGATGTTGACAAGAATTTATGGAACTGCTTTTGAGACTCAAGAAGAACTGGATAAATATTTGATGCAAATTGAGGAAGCAAAGAAGAGAGACCATAAAAAATTAGGTCCCCAGTTGGGAATTTACTTTTTCGATGAGACTGCACCTGGTATGCCTTACTGGCTTCCAAAAGGAACGACAATAATTAATGAGTTATTAAAGTATTGGCGTGAAGAGCATGCAAAACGCGGCTATCTTGAGACGATAACACCCCAACTAAACAAAAAAGAACTTTATGTAACTTCAGGACATTGGGATCACTATAAAGACTATATGTTTGTCAGTGATATGGGTGAGGATGGAGTGTATTGTTTGAAACCGATGAACTGTCCTAATGCCATGACTATTTTTAAGCATGAATCTCATAGTTATCGTGATTTACCTTTACGTTTCTCAGATTGTGATGCATTACACCGACATGAAAAGTCAGGTGAGTTAAATGGACTACTTCGTGTACAGAAATTTGCTCAGGATGACGCACATATATTTGTAACTGAAGAACAGATAGGCGATGAGTATAAGAGAATTTTGGAAATTGCTGATCTCTTTTATTCTGTCTTTGGTATTAAATTTAAGATTCGTTTAGGTACTAGACCAGATGATTTTATGGGAGATATCGAAACATGGGACAAAGCAGAAAAGGAACTAGAACAGATTTTAATTGACAATAAATTTGATTATTTTATTGGTCAAGGAGAAGGAGCTTTTTATGGACCAAAACTTGATATTTTGATGGATGATTGCTTGGGTAGACAGTGGCAAACAGGAACAATCCAGTTAGATTTTCAACTTCCACGAAATTTTGAACTTAAATATATCGACTCTAAGGGTGAGGAACAAACGCCTGTCGTTATACATAGAGTGATTTACGGTTCATTAGAAAGATTTGTCGGGATACTCATTGAGCAGTTTGCTGGAGCTTTTCCTTTGTGGATTTCACCAACTCAAGTGACAATTCTGCCTATTTCTGAAAAAACGATGGAATACTCAGAGAGTGTTTACAACGATTTATTAAAAAAAGGAATCAGAGTTGAGCTGAATAGAGATGCTGACTCGCTGGGAAAGAAAATCCGAAATGCAGAGGCTAGTAAAGTTCCATATATGCTGATTGTTGGTGAGAAAGAAGCAGAAGCCAAACTAGTTTCTGTTCGTCAAAGAGGTCAGAAAGATCTAGGAACTATGACGGCTGCTGATTTTGCGGAGAAAATTACTAAGGAAATAGAGGAGAAGTCTCTGTGATATGATATTTGATATGAGAAATTGTGCCTCCTATCATCACTATTACCTACTTTAAAGTGGAGGGATTTTAATGGATTTTAAAACCTCTCCACTAGGAGAGGTTTTTTGTTATTAATTCATACTAGAATAGATATATGGACGAAAAAGATAAAAAGGCTAAGATTGAGAGTTTTCTGACCCGAGGGGTAGAAAATATCGTGCCAAATAGACAAGAAGTGGAAAAGCTTTTGTACTCTGGGAAAGTGTTGAATGTCTATATGGGCATCGACCCAACTGCAACCAAGATCCATCTTGGGCATGCTTTTCCTTTACGAAAACTACAACTCTTATCTGAATTGGGACATCATGTAACTTTCCTTATCGGTGACTTTACGGCTACCGTGGGAGATACTTCTGATAAAGAAACAGAAAGACCCATGCTGACTCATGAGCAGATTGAAGAAAATTTTCAAACTTACAAGAGACAAGCAAAAAAGATAATTGATCTTTCAAAAATTGAAACTCATTTTAATAGTGAGTGGCTTTCGAAATTGGATTTTGCTGCGGTTTTGAAATTGACTCGTCATTTTTCACTTAATGATTTTATTAGTCGAGAATTAATTAAAAAGAGATTGTCTGAGGGGAAAAGTATCAGCTTACCTGAAGTACTTTACCCGATCATGCAGGGTTATGACAGTATGGTGATGGATACGGATATTCAGATAGGTGGAACTGACCAAATCTTTAATATGCAGGCCGGAAGAACTTTGATTCGCGACCTTAAGGAGAAAGAATCATTTATTGTGGCTAATGGCTTTTTACCTGGTACTGACGGTCGCAAGATGAGTAAAACTTGGGGGAATGCTATCTGGCTTGAAGACTCACCTGAAGAAGTCTTTGGAAAAGTGATGTCTGTTTCTGATGACATGATTATCACTTACTACACCATGGGAACTAATGCACCACAGAGCGTAATTGATGAAGCTAAGAAACGACTGGATAGTGGAGAGAACCCAATGAATATTAAGCGAGAACTAGGAAGAATAATTGTGAAAGAACTGTGTGGAAAAGATGAAGTAGAAGCTGCAGAAGAATTTTTTCAGAAAACTGTAGTAGAAAAGAAAGTCGATGAAAATGCTCCTGAGGTAAAATGGGAAAAAGAGACTGTTACTGTAGAGGATTTGATGAAGATGATGTTGGACCTAGAAATGGTTACTAGTAACGGGGAAGCAAAAAGACTTGTAGAGCAGGGTGGTGTTTATTTAAATGAAGTGAGAGTGGAAAAGAAATCTGTGGAATTACCGATTGGAGAAGGTATTGTGAGAGTAGGGAAGAGAAAGTATATAAAAATTGTAAAATAAAATATGACAAAAGTAACACCAAGAATACAGTCGGGTTTTATGGAACTACTTCCGGCTGAACAGATTCTTTTTAATAAGTATCTTCAAATAATTAAAGAGACTTTTGAGGAGTATGGATTTGCGCCACAAGATACACCAATAGTAGAAAATGCAGAAGTTCTTTTTGCTCAGATCGGTGAAGATACAAAAAAAGAAATTTATAAATTTACCAAAGGAGATGATGAGCTGGGTCTTCGATTTGATTTGACAGTACCTTTGGCTCGATATGTTTCTATGTACAGTAATAACTTAACTTTTCCTTACAGACGCTATCAAATTGGAAAAGCATATCGAGGTGAGCGACCACAGAGAGGCCGTTTTCGCGAGTTTTATCAAGCAGACATCGATATCATTGGCAACGGAACTTTGGCTATTGTTAATGATGCTGAGATTCCTGCAGTAATTAATAAAGTATTCGAGAAATTGGATCTGGGAGAGTTCTTAATTAAGATAAGTAATAGAAAAATATTGAGTGGTTTGTTGGAAGAGCTAGGAGTGGGAGAGAAACGAGATGAAGTATTGCGAGTGGTCGACAAAATAGATAAAGTGGGTTTGGAAACAGCAAAACAAATGTTAATTGATTTGGAAATAAAGTCTATCGAAGCGGATAAAGTGTTAGATTTTGTAAAGATAACTGGAAATAATACTAAAATCCTAGAAGTCTTAATAAACATGGAAGTTGAAAATGAATTGTTTAAGATGGGAGTATCTGAGTTGAGTGAGGTGATTGAGAAAGCTAGAAACTTTGGAGTACCTGAGAAAAATATCCAAATTGATTTGGGAATTGCTCGGGGTCTTTCTTATTATACGGGGACTGTTTATGAAACAGTGCTTCTTGATGAGCGAGTTAAGGGAAGTGTTTGCGGAGGGGGAAGATATGACAATTTGGCTGAGAGCTATATAGACCAGAAGTTTCCCGGAGTTGGAATATCTATTGGTTTGACGAGACTATTTTCACAGTTATTGGATGAAGGGGTAATTAAAGTACAAGCAGCAACACCTGCCAAAATTTTGGTTGTACCCATGGAAAAGGATATGCCTTTTGCTCTGGAAGTGGCTGCACAGTTGAGAAATTTTGGAGTGCCAACAGAACTCTATACGGAAGACGATAAATTCAAGAAAAAATTAATTTATGCAAATAAGATTGGTGTGCCATATGTCGCCATTATTGGAGAAGATGAAGTATCTAAAAAAAAGATAGCCCTCAAAAATATGGTTACTGGAGAGCAGGAATTGGTGGATGTGAAGGTAGCTGTAGATCAAATATTGAGTTTGGATAAAGTATCCTAAAATCGTGTAAAAGATTATTAATCTGATCCTCTGAAATATTGTTTATTCGTTTGTAAATATTTACACTGATATCTTTTCCTGGCAGAGTATTAATTAATTTGTAGTCGCTTGATTTATTAACAAAATCGACAAATTTTCCAATTACTTGTTGATTTCTACGATTGAAAACTGGATTAGATATTAGCACATAATCTGCCTTGAAAAAATGGTATGGAAAACCGTCTAATAAATCGATAAGGTGTGTCCGCAATACTTGATTACAAATATAAGGTTTTTCAAAATTTTGATCTCGACAATAATAAATAAATACTCCATCGAAGAATGGATTATTTTCTGGATCAGGAAAATTTAACACGTAAATAGTTTCGTCTCTTTTAATCGTATTACCCAAATAATCAAATATTTGTTTAAGTTCTTTTAGATCAGTTCTTTCGAGAGAATGAAGATCTATTGTACTAAATAGTTTGTTATTGCCCCAGTAAGGTAAGCGATTTAAATACGAAGCATACAAGAAGTTGAAGGTGTTTATAAAAATGAACAAAACAATAAAAGTTGTTTTATGTTTTGATTTCCAAGACACTAATCCTAGTCCAGTTATTAAATAAATAATTGGTGTAATTAGATACAAATGATGAGTTGAAAAGCCTTGAGTTCGTAAGAACAATAATGTAGATATTATTAATATAGAGATGAGGACTAGGCCTATCCTACGGAATCTTGCTTCTCTTAAGAGAGTAATAATGCTAAATACTAAAATAGCGATATTGAGATATCCAATAGACCCAAATATGAAACTAAACGAGATGGATAAATTATCGTATCTATAGAATGAATATAAATTCCCAAATCCTATTTCAATAAATCTTTGATAAAGATTTCCTGAAAATAATATAAAAGCTAATACTGTGAATATTAAAACGACAAAATAATTAGTTATTAAATTAATATTAATTTTATTTGATTTTGATTTTATAAAAGAAATTCCAAAATCTATCGCCATGGTGATTAGAAATGCGATGACATAAAAGATGAACCACCTTCTAAGGATTGGTAAAAGGGATAAAGAAATACCTATGAGTGCGGCGTTTTTTAGGTAGACCTTTTCAGAATAATTGTCGATTTTAAAATATAAATATATGGATGCAAAAATTAATAAAAAGCCACCGATAGCTGGTTCTCCTTGTAATAAAGGTGATAGTAAAACTGGGGAAAGAAAGTACATGGAAGATATTCCGAGTATTAATAAAATATTTACTTTAATTCTTCTAGTTAAATATTTAACTAGAAGAAAAAATATTACAAAAGAGGAAATGAAATATACAAAATATATTGACATAATAAATGCCAAACGAGAGTTGTTAAATACTCCAAATATTTGTAATGGAAATATTATAGAAGGATTATAGTCACCACCTGAACGAATTGAGTCCGATACATTTTGTAAAACACCCAGAAAATTATTTGTCTTAAATTCATCTGAGTATTTTTGGAAGCTACTAAAATATGTGGAATAATCTCCGTAATATATGAAGTTTTCTGATCGAATTAAATTGTTGATAAATAAAAATACTAAAACGGCAAAAATAGAGATTGTTGCAACAATCAAAACATTTTTTTTAGAAAATAGGGGAATCATCTATGTCAATTTTACAGCAACAAAAACCCTCCAGAATTTGGAGGGTTATTAAGATAACTAAAAATCATCTTGGAATATTGAATCGATGGGGTTTGGGGAGTTCATATCGAGCCAGTATTTTTCTGGATTCTCACAAAGTTCACAAGTGTATTTAAGAAAACACTCGTGAAGGTCAGAACACTCATAATAATCCATACATTCTTCAAGTAAACTACAAGACTTATTATTTTCCAAAATTACAAAAGGAGTACCTATCTTTGCTTTGGGAAGTGTAGTTGTATCGGAAGAAAAGGGATTGGTATAGCTTCCTCCATCGTGGAAAGTATCAAAGTCTTCCCATCTCATATTGATACAACCACCACCTGCATTGTAAGGACAGCCATTTTCACCTTTGGTATTCCAAGGAGCAGGGTGAATATAGTAGTTGGAGTATTTTTTGAATTTGTAGATGAAGTTGTGGGGGAATACAGTACTTTCAAAACCGCCCGGAGCTGTGGAATAGACGGCTTTCCTGTCGGCTGCGAGAAAATAGAATTTTTTAATGATACGGCGACCACCGAGATCTACACAAAACTCAGCAATGACTTCGGTGATGAGTCCATCTTGATGTATTAATTGGAGAGACTGGCCTTCGTGACTGTTGATTTGCTTGGAAAGTTTTAGCCAGTATCCAACGTATGAATCATCATGTTCAAGGACTGGTTCAGGTGTAACCACAACAGTTGGTGTAGTTTGGGTGATGATTGATGTGGGTACTGTTTTCGTGGGAGATATTGCTCCTTCGGCTGTATTTGTACACCCAACAAGAGCAAATATGAAAAATAGAACGATTACCGTACGTTTCAAAAGGTCCTCCTTGTGTAAATTATCTCAAAGAACTAAGTTGCTGAATTATATCACGGAAGACCCATATAATAATATATGTCACATAATTAATATAAACTTTAAAAATAATTGATTTTGTAGCAATAATGAGTGATTTATCGTTGGTAGTGATAAAATCATCCTGCAAGGAGAAAAATTAGACATTACACTATACTTCGGGCAAAATATTATGATAGGTACGGTTAAAACAAAAACAGATAAAGGATTTGGATTTATCTCCCGAGAAGGAGAAGAGAAAGATCTCTTTTTTCACTCCAACGATTTAGTTGGTGTTTCATTCGATCAACTTCAAACAGGAGCAGTAGTCTCATTTGATATTGAACAAGGACCAAAAGGACCAGCTGCAAAGAACGTAAAAATTGCTGAGTAATTTTTGATTTAG
>CAZMCB010000017.1:0-18684 GCA_964564895.1 uncultured Pseudomonadales bacterium
CCGCCCCCGACTCCGAGAACTTTTATTTTGGCAAAGGTGTTTGTATCTGGTTTGACTAGGCCCACTTTATGGTAAGAATGATTTGATAAAATCGATTACTTTTCCGACAAGCTGTTTGCCGGGAATTCCTTTTATCATACCAGACAGTTTTAATCTTGGGGCAGATTGTTGTTCTTTGTGATTATAGCCGTAAAGAGCAAGACCAACTGAGGTGGCGTAGACTGGGGAGTTAATTTCATCGGTGAGTCCATGTAAGCCTGTTGGAATACCTAACTTGGCCGGAAGCTGCATAACACGACGACAACTTTCGGTACAGTTTACGGTAAGAGCTCCACCTCCGGTAACTATCACCCCTGCAGGAGTCTGACCTTCCATACCTGACTGTTTGATAACATGATTTACCATAGTAAAGATCTCATTTAGACGAGGACGAATGATGCCTTCGACAATTGTTTTTCTGGATACTTTTTTGACGTCTTCGGTAATGCCGATTTTGGCTAGATCAATTTCGTCAGATGACTTGGGGTCTGTCGGATCAACTTCGTGCTTGGCTTTTCCAAGGTAGTGTTTGATTTTTTCGGCGCTGTCGACACTGATCTGAAGTCCGATGGCAATGTCATCGCTGATTTTCTTGGCACCTATTGGAATCACTGCGGAGTAAACACATGAGCCTTCTACATAAATACAAACACTGGTTGTGCCACCTCCAATATCAACAAGGACGACACCAAGCTCTTTGTCGGTATCTGTAAGAACTGATTCTGCTGAAGCAAGGCCAGTAAATACTAAACCTGAAACATTTACGCCTAACTCATTGACACAACGAGTGACATTTTTTATAGCAGGAGTGAGACCGGTAATTAGATGAGCTTCGGTTTCGAGACGGACTCCAGACATACCAGTTGGATCTTTGATGCCGTGTTGGCCATCCACAATAAACTCACGAGGTAAGACATGAATAATCTCTCTAGATGTAGGTAAAGAAACGGCTCTAGCGGCTTCGATAACGCGAAAAACATCATCACTGCCAATCTCTCCTTCTGTCTCAGTGATAGCAACAAGGCCTTGGGAATTTTGGGACTGAATATTTTCACCTGAGATAGATACAAATGCTTGATCTACACCGAATCCTGCCATTCTTTCGGCAGACTCGACACAATCAGTAATCGAACTAACACATTCTTCGATATTTACGATCTGGCCTCTTCTAACTCCCCTACTGGTAACTGTGGCAGCACCAACTAAATTTATTTTGGTACCATCTTGACCTGGAACAGTAATAAGACAGGTGATTTTACTGGAGCCAATGTCAATCGCGTTTATTCCTTGTGGTTTTGCCATATTTTTATCTTATGATCGGGTTTTTAAAGCTTAAATCGATCACTTTTGCGTCTTTTTTAATTGTAGCGAGGTATGTTAGTGATTGTAAAGCAGGAACTAAGCTACCCTCATCAAAAGGTACACCTATTATGATATCAGGTTCGCCGGACCGGCTCAAGAAACAGCGATTATTTACAATATATATATTGGATACATCAAGATATTTTAAGATTGTCTTAATCATTTTATATATTGAAGTTATTGTTTCTGCTGTAGGTTTTTTGGTAAAAATGTATTTGATGTTAGCTCCAGTTGTAGCTGCAGAAGTCATGGTGCCGTTTTCCCAGAGATTAAACCCTAGTCCAGAATTTTCTGATACAAAACCTTCTAACTCCCCTGTCGGTTTTACCCACCAGCCTGCCGAGTCTGTGCTGCTGGGGGCTTGATCCATGGAAAGAACTGGTAGCTCGCTTACTAAAAAAACATCAGCTTGAAAAAAAGGACAGCTTCCTGTGAAACTTACATTGGCAGTACTTAAAGATTGATATCCAATACTCATTTTTTCAACTGGATAGACGGCCTTGGCAAAGGTGAGAAGTTCTTTCTGATTTACGAAGAGTGAGTTTGAACCTAGTATTTTATTGGTAATTATCTGCACTTCTGGAGGGCAGACTGTCTCATTTAGAGTGCAGTTTACTTTTTTTATCGTAAAAATACTGTTTAGAATCAACAAAACGGGAATAGTAATAATAATCGGTAAAAACTTTTTGAAATTTTGTTTTACCGAGTCAAGAGTGATACGTGCACGACGATTAATCCTCTTTGAGTTGTTCTCGAATGATTTGAATGATCTTTTCTGAAGCATCGGTAACTAATTTGGTTGACGGCTTGACTGCCGGTCGTTTTGATAAGTCTATCAAAGCTCTGTAAAGCGAGTCTGGAGTGAGGTCTTTTTCTTCTAGAATCAAGCTGCCAATTTCTTTTTCGGCTAGCTTGGCATTGAGGTACTGCTCATTGTGACTAACCCAAGAGATAGGAATGAGAATGGCTTTTTTCCCTAGAACCATAAGCTCATAAACAGAGTGTGCTCCTGATCTTCCGATAATTATTGAGGCAGATCGTATGTACGTTGCCGCATCTTCACCAAAAAAGTAGGGGGAGAAAATATAACGGTCTTTGTGTTCACCTAGCTTTTCTTTGATTCTTCTGGCTCTATCTGAGTCTTTGGTTAGAGTACTGGCACCAGTTTGATGGACAACTGTAAAGCGCTCAACAAGCTTGGGAATAATTGGGAAAATAGCCTTGTTTATGATGTGCGAGCCCTGTTTGCCACAAGAAATATAGATTAATTTGGGATCAAACTTTTTCGTGTATTTACTAATTAGAAGCTCTTTGCGAACTGGTAATCCAACAACAACTGATTTTTCTTTGGAAAAGTTTTTTGCGGACGAGCTGTGAGTAAGTAGAATTTTTTTGACAAAGGGAGAGATGGCTTTGTTTGCCCAGCCAGCAATTACTGTCTGCTCGTGAGTAATTGAGGGAATACCTAAAAACCAGCCAACGATAACTACAGGAACAGATAGATATCCTCCTGAAGAAAAAATGAGCTTTGGTCTGTACTTTACGAGGTAAATAAAGGCTTGAAGAAAACCAAAAGCTATTTTGATCCATTCCAATGGGTCGAATTTTTTGTAGAATCTGCCTGCTTTGAGCTCTAAGAAACGAAGTCCAGCTCGAGTAATTTCTTGGTACTCGGCTGATAGAGATTTGTCTCCTTTGAAGTTGAATTTGTGGCCTATCCAGATGATGGGATAACCCTCTTTTTTTAGAATTTTGGCTATTTCGAGAGCACTGTTGTGGTGTCCACCAGTAAATGCAATTAATGATTTCATGCGCGTTTTGAGATATTAATAAGAAGACCGAGAGCAATAAAATTGGTAATCAAACTAGAACCACCGTAAGAAATAAAGGGTAAGGGAATTCCCGTGAGGGGAACAAGAGCAACCATAGAACTTAAATTCACAAATATTTGTATTAAAAATAATAAAGTAATACCACTAGAGAGTAGCTTATCAAATTTATCAGAAACCTTCAGGGCTACTTTAAAAGAGAACATAAGAAGTCCAACTAGAGCAAGAATAAATAGGCTACTTCCGATAAAGCCGAATTCTTCGGCAACAATGACAAAAATTGAGTCTGTCGTAGCCTCAGGAAGATAGGCATATTTTTGGCGAGATTTTCCGATACCCACACCAGACACTCCCCCTGATCCAAGGCCATAAAGCACTTGATTGATGTGATAAGAAGCACCAAGCGGATCATTCGTGGGATCCATAAAAGTTTTTACTCTGTCCATACGATATGGAGAAAGAAGAATCAAAGCACCAATGGCGACAACAAGAATAGTCACAAAAGAAGCGATTTCTTTGATTTTGGCACCCGAGAGGTAATAAATCATAAAACAGACACCTACGGTAATGATGGCAGTACCTAGATCTGGTTGAAGCATGATTAGGGTAAGATTAAGAAACAAAAGCGCAAGAAAATGCTTTAGACTTCGCTCTTGTTCAAGCCATTTGGCTATATAAATAGCTAGAGTAATTTTGAGAAGTTCTGAGGGCTGAATAACCGTAAACCCAATATCAATCCACCGCCTTGCTCCCAATAGCTTGGTTCCAATCCCTGGAATAAGTACGATGACCATCAAAAATAAGGTAATGCCGTATAAAATGTGGGCATTTTTTTTGATTAAACCCATGGGGATATTTGAGGTTACTAATGCCACGATAGTACCTAGAACAATCCATAAGGACTGCTGTTTGACATAGTGAAATTTGTCTCCAAAAGTTTTGTATGCGTCAACTACAGATGCATCATAGATCATCAATAATCCAAAACAAGCTGTCAAAATTCCAGCGAGTAAGATCGAAAGTGGTAGACGATTGTGAGTGCCTTTGGGGCGTAGCATATATTAAATGACGGCTAACCAGATACCAAAGATAACTAACATAATTCCCACGAGCCAAGATCTTTGGACAATTTTTGGCTCAGTCCATCCAATTTTGAGCAGTAAGTAATGAAGAGGGGCAATTGGGAATAGTCTGCGATGAAATACTTTTACCCAGAATATCTGAAGAACACTACTAAGACCATCAACAAGAAATGGAAGTCCAATAATAATCAAGGCTAGTACTTTGCCCGTAAGCAAACCAACTGTGGCAAAAGTGGCACCGAAAGCGAGTGCTCCTACATCCCCTAAAAAGAGACGTGCCGGAAAGACATTGAAATAAAGAAAAGCAATCAAACCTCCGAGCCATAGAGCGATGAAGATGGATAAAGGAGTATCGAGAATGGATGTGGATAGAAGAAGAAAACCAAACATACTAATCATCAAAAGACCAGATGCTAGTCCATCCATGCCGTCGGTGATGTTGACTGAGTTTGCGAAAGTAACAACCAAGAGAGCGGCAAGTGGAATAAACCAGAAGCCAAAGTGGATAACGCCAAAGAATGGAATATGAATAATATCGATACCAAGATTGAGATACATCATGGCTCCGATAATTAAACCGAGAATGATCTGAATTAAAAATTTATAGACAGTTCGCAGTCCTGTGTATCCATGTTCTCTTTCAAGTTCAAAAAACTTGATGATATCGTCGTAGAGACCTAAGATTCCAAAAGAAATGAAGGTAAAAAAGAGAACATTGATTTCTTCTGTAATGGGATAAACATGGGTAATTTCAAAACCAAGCCTCTTTAAAAGAGGCATCACAAAAGCAAAAATAAGACTGGTAATTACAATGATCAACAAACCACCGCCTTCTGGAGTTCTGGATTTTGAACGAATATGACTTGAGGCTTCGTCTGTTTTCTCTTTTGAAATTGCCGTTTTATTTTTGAAAAATTTTAGTTTGTAGAGGAAGTTTACAAAAGGAACTATGGAAAAAGCATGGATGATGAAAGAGAAAATTAATACTCCAAGTAGTAGATCCATTTAAAGAATGATTAGTATTTTAGGTAAAAAGATAATCAAAGCGACAATTATTGAGAGAATAGCGGAGACGAGAACCATGGCCGAAGCAACATCTTTGGCAACTTTGGCATCAGCTCTACGCTCGAGTGTAATAAGATCAACCATGGCTTCGATTGAGGTGTTGACCATTTCGGCTACTAAAACAGTATTTATTGTAAAAATTAATATCAACCATTCCGTAAGACTAACAGAAAAATAGATTCCCAAAAGAATCACGACAAAAGTTGCAAGAAGATGAAATCTGAAGTTTGGCTGAGTACGAACAGCGTACAAAAAGCCGTCGAAGGCGTGTTTGAAGCTGATTCTGTGTATCCTGAAAGGATTGTACATATTAGTTATATTTTAGCAGTGTTGGGGCTAAAGGAGCAGTTGTTTGGCAATGGCAAACCAAAGTGGTGCGGCTGTCTCAGATCCCCATGGTGATGTTTGGGGCTCTTTGAGCGTAACAAGCATGGTGTACTGAGGATTATTGGCTGGGAAAAAACCGATGAAACTGGCTATTGTTTTTTCGGAGTCATAATGACCTTCAATTGGAATCTGAGCAGTGCCTGTTTTGCCGGCAACAATGAGACCTTCTGGCTTTGCCCATTTGGCCTCACCCATATCGACTGCTTGGATCATTATCTGAGTAATATCATTGACCGCTTCTTGAGACAGAATACTTTTCCCTTTACCAACTTCTTTTTCAATTATGGTTGGTTTGATATAAAAACCCCCGTTGGCAATAGTATTAACTGCGGAAACCATTTGGATAGGAGTTACTGCGATTCCCTGACCGAAAGAGTTCGTAGCAAGGTCAATGTCTCCGTAGTTTTTGGCTTCTCGAAGGATGCCGGAAACCTCTTCTTGCAACTGAATTTCAGATTTTTTACCAAAACCAAATTTGTCTAAGTACTCTGCGAATTTTTCTTTACCTAGCATTCTGGCTACAAAAACCATTCCTGTATTGTCTGAGTTTATGATGGTTTCCGTCATGGTAGTGTTTGGGTGATACTCGTTGTTCCATGTCTTAATGGCATATTTGCCGATGACTAAAGGACCAGCACAGATATCACATTGAGTTTCTGGTGTAACCACTTTTTCGTTTAGAGCTGCGGCCATGACCAAAACTTTAAAGACTGAACCCGGCTCAAAAAGATCGGCAATGTTTGGATTTTTGTACGTAGTATTGGGAAAATCAGAAAAGTATGATGGATCGTAGTTTGGAAATGAAGCCATAGCCCTGACTTTTCCTGTTTTTGACTCCATAATCACCACATTTCCCGCTGAAGCCTGATACTTTTCAATACCCTCTTTGAGCATTATCTCTGTAAGGTACTGCATTTTTTTACTAAGTGTGGTGGTGACTGGCTTACCTTCGATGGCGTGAAGGAACTGATAGTTTCCAATTAAGATGGGGTTTCCAAGCGCGTCCTTTTCTGTTCTCACTTTTCCTCCTCTACCTCGAAGAAGCCTATCTTGGAAACCTTCTATTCCAAAATATCCTTGTTCTTCTCCGGCGGCATCCTGACCAACAAAACCAAGAACTTGTGCCGACATACTAGACTCGGGATAAAAACGAACATACTCATCTTCAAATCCTAGGCCAGCAATATCTAAGGCATCCAGTCGTTCTTTGGCCTCAGGAGAGACATAGTGCTTGAGAGAAACCCAGTTTGAGTCTAGGGCTAGACGAGTCTTGAAGTAATTTCGAACATCTGCCTCAACTGTTGCTTCTGGATCTTTATCGAGATTTTCGATTAATTTTTCGATTAAATCATTGGAGCTAATTGTTAGCTGAGGTTTGTAGACAAATAAATGATAAAGATTTTTGGTTCCAGCTAAGATATTGCCTTCAAAATCTAGAATGTTTCCCCTTTTTGCATCAAGATAGGTTATTGTTTCGTGCTGGTTGCTTGCCTTAGTCTGAAGTTCTGGACCACGAATGATTTGCCAGTAAAACAGCCTGCCAATAATTACCAAACAAATGATTGGAATTAGAAAGATAACAATCCTGAGTCGTTTTTGAATTAGGTTCCCCTGAAAGTTTGACATCTATTATCTTTGGGCAAAGGTCGGAGGTGTGGGGACAAAGACAATATTTTTTGATCTTTGAAACCCTCGATTCTCTGCTAGCGCTTCAATTGATTTTAGCTGTGAAGCTTCTTCAATCCTAACAGATATTATTTGATTTTCTTTTTCTAAGCTTAATGTTCTGGTTTCGGCCACACTGACGGCGATTCCTTCTGTGGCTAATGCGTTGGTGCCAACTAGATTAATGGCAGCAAGGCCAATAAAGACAACCGCGGTAATAGTAAAGGCGGTTTTGTAGTTAATTATTCTTTTTAGCGATTCTAAGTTTGGCACTTCTGGTTCTTTTACTTATTAATAATTCAGATGTCGATGGTACGATCGGTTTTTCGTTAATAGCGCTTAAACTGCCTTTAGCTTCTTCACTTTCTATGAAACTTTTGACTAGGATATCTTCACCTGAATGGAAGCTAATAATCCCCATAAGTCCGTCTTTTTTGAGTAATTCTGGTATCTGGGGAAGAAGTAATTTAATGTTTTCTCTTTCAAGATTGACTACCATGCGAAGAGCCATAAAGACTTGGGTGGCTGGATGAATTTTGCCTGGACGACCTTTTTTGACTCTGTAAACGATGTCGGCTAGCTGTTTGGTGGTTTTGATAGGATTTAGACTTCTTTGCTTAACGATGATACGGGCAAGGGGTTTGGCAAAAGGTTCGTCTCCTAGAGCAAATAAATCTGCTAACTCACCTTCATTTAGTACGGCCAAAAGATCGGCAGCAGTGACGCCTAGCTCTTTGGAAAGTCTCATATCAAGAGGTTCGTCTGTAGCGAAGCTAAAGCCACGACCTTCAGACAATACTTGAAATTGAGATGGTCCCAGATCAACCATGATTCCATCAAACTTGGGTAGATCTAGTTTCTCGGCAATCTCCCCTACCTTTGTAAAGTTACTACGGACGATAATCCACTTAATATCTTTGGGGGCTTTTGCTGATATATTTTCTGATTCAATAATAAGAGGTGAGAATTCTTTTGGAACAAAGCTCGTGGCTCTTGCTATGCCTTCGGTATCTATATCAAAGGAAACGACACGACAGCCGGCTTCTAGAGCCTCCTGTGTGTGTCCTCCATCCCCTAGAGTGAGATCTAAAAAGAGGAAATCTTTTTTAAATCCGTAAAGTTTTTTCAACTCACCTTTGTAGGCTGGGAAATGTCTTTCAATTATGTTTGTCATAAGTCGATTCCGGCTAAGCCTTGGTCGGCTTGGTTAATTGTTTGCGCTATTAAATCAAGGTGCTCGTGGTATGCGTCTCTATCCCAGATTTCAACTCTGGTAAGGGTTCCGGCGACTACCACCTGTTTTTTTATACTGACTTGGTCTCTGAGATGTTCTGGTATGAGTGTCCGACCCTGACTGTCGAGATTCAATTCCACGGCGGACTGGACTAAGATACGCGTCAAGTTTCTGGCTGCTGGATTCGTTAGCGAGAGAGAGGCCAGCTTTTCGGAAAGCTTCTGCCAGTATGATTTGGGAAAAAGAAATAGGCAGCCATCGAGTCCCCAGGTGATTACGCCACCGGATCCGAGTTCGGCTCTGAAAGATTGGGGTATTGCAAGTCTCCCCTTGGCTTCTAGATTGTGGTAGTAGCGTCCAGTAAACATAATTCATATTGGCAGGCTTCTGAATGGTGTCTATAGGATACTTCACCACTCATCACCACTTTCCAGTATGCTACACAATATATACGATGTCAAGGGGTGTGTAAAGAGGGTGTGAAAAGAGCTAATAATTTGAAATACTAACGTCAAACTGGTACACTCTCATTCAATCTAGAACATTTACAGGAGGTGTGATGCAAATCTTAAAAAATGTAAATCGAGATCTTCGAAAGATTTCTGAGGCAGTTTTTGGTTTTTCGGATAGTAGTTTTTACCGATATATTCTTCCGGTAGATTTACCAAAGTACAGATACTTTCCAAACTCTCCAGAACACAAAGGCAGCTTTGAGCATGCAGTAGATATTGCTATCCCAAACCCAGAACAGTATCCTCTCACTATCCATGCTCCTCACACTGGCGTTGTGCAAGCTGGCGTATTATCAAATACGTTATGGGGAACAAAAGAATCGGATAAACAATTCCTAAATTGGATCAATGTCGAAGTAGACGGTGATGAATTTTATGAAATAGCTCATGTAGCGCCATTGCCAGGAAAGATAATCAAGGCTGGCGACTTTGTGATCAAAGGTGAGCCAATACTACAAACAGCTCTAAATGGTCGTATCACAACAACCAACGGAGTCCCTGACTTTCATCTCCACATCCTCGTTGGAAAATGGACAGATAGAAAGAAGGGTGAGTTTACTAGTCTGAAGATTCGCTGGGAAAGATGAAACCAAGGTGTCCGCAAGGACACCTTTTTTAATTATCGATCTTATTTTGAGTAAGGAATATTCTAACCTTCATGAACTGCAGTAAAATGATCTTGATGGGAGCAAAAGTAAAAGTTATTTTGAGTATGTTTCTGGGATGGAGAGTCTATTTATTGGTACTGGGTTTTATTTCGACATTTATCATTACTCAAAGATTGGGATATTTGGGAGTTAATCCGTGGGCTAATTTTGATGGCGTGCATTACTTATCGATTGCTCAAAATGGGTATATTTCCGAGGCAGTATTTTTCCCTTTTTATCCCCTGCTTATTAGATTATTTGGAATAATACTTGGAGGTAACTATTTTTGGGCAAGCTTGTTTGTGTCTAATACCGCATTCCTCATAGCAGTGATCTTGTTTTACAAGCTAATTAAGCTGGATAGTGATGCCAAACGAGGAAATGAAGCAGTTTTATGGCTTCTATTGTTTCCTACCGCGTTCATTTTTGGAGCTGCTTATTCTGAAAGTTTGTTTTTGCTTCTTTTGATATCATCTTTTTACTTCGCTCGGAAAAAGCACTGGGGACTTGCTATGGCTGCTGCTTTCTTTTTGTGCATAACAAGAGTGGTTGGGGTTTTTATCATCCCAGCATTATTATATGAATATTTTAGAGAATATAGAAAAATAAGCTGGAAGTTTCTCGCTGTTCCACTAGGATTCGTAGGTTATGCTCTATTTAATTTAATTAAATGGGGAGATCTTTTATATTTTATTCGCGCACACTCAGAACTTAATAATGGAAGGTCGGTAAGTAATATCATTTTGTTTCCCCAAACAATATATCGATACATAAAAATATTATTCTCGTTGCCTGTTAATGTTTATGAGTGGCAGATTGCACTATTTGAGGTAGTGATGTTTTGTTTGGTTTTCTACTTGCTCTATAGTGCTTGGAGAAATAAGGTAAGGATTTCGTATTTGATATTCTCAGTACTAGCCTATTTAATGCCAGTATCATCAGGCACTTTTTCTGGATTACCCAGATATGTGATTATTCTCTTCCCAATTTACTTGGCAATGACTTATCAACCAAAAATTGTGAAGGGATTGTGGGCAATCATTTCCTTTACCCTACTGTCTGTTTTGACAATGTTTTTCCTACGAGGATATTTTGTGGCTTAAGTATCAATTATTTATAGAGAACGATTGGTCCAAGAAGATAAAGATCAAGAGACTCTTTGGATCCTTTTTCGTCGTCTCTTATAATCTCAGCTTTCATCGACCATGGCTTGTTGTTTAGAGTGACAGTAAGAACGCCTTCTTTCTCGGTGTAGGTTAGAGGCTGGTAGTCTGTTCCATCATAGATGGCGGCTCCTGTAACTCCAACCTGATTGATCGTAAGAGTACCGGCAATGTTTTTACTTCCGGAAGCAGAGATAACAATAGGATAAAGAAGTATTTCTTTGTCTGTGACTTTTGGTAAGCCAAATGAGTTTAGAAGAATGAGATTGTCTTTTTTGGTGGCGGCTGATGGGGCAAAAATGACCTTACCGTCGGGCAAATTGTTTTGGCCTGTGACGAAAGCAAAATCACCCTTGAGAACATGGGTAACACTTTGACCTGCGTAGGCCAGCTTGAACTTCATTGTTCCAGACTTAAGATCTGTGTCGAAAGAACACTTACCTCCTGTGGAACAGCTTCCAAGAATAATGGCCTTGATATATGGATTAGTGATGGGGGTTGGGAGACTGGCGCCAGCTCCTTTGAGCAGATCCCCTGATTGGTACTCTAAATCGAGTGAAGCAGTTTTGGCTTTGTCAGCATTTAAAGTAACGAAAGTGAAAAGTCTATTTGTGGCATGAGGGACAAGGACAGTGAAAGGTCTCTCCGCCATTGCAAGTTCGTTGACTAACAACTTTGTTCCCGTGGTGGTTTCTTTTTGACCTGAAGGAGTGTCACTTGTTTTTCGGGTAATGAAGAAAATCGCGACAACGGCCAATACTACGATCAACAAAATAATGGGGAGAAGTTTTTTTATTTTCATAGGACTTATTTATTATAACTATTTTATCAGAGGTCCAATAAGCTTTTTGCTCATGATGGACTCAAAATAGGTAGTTAGCTTGGCTGTCTCTGGAAGTTTGGGAAGAGGATATCCTAAGTGACGAAGTAAAAATAAACCAAACTTTCGACCTAGTCTGTTGTTTTCTTTGACTGAGTCGGATTTTTCAATTGCCTCCAGAAATGCCTTAAGGGAAAGATATATTTCTCTATCCTCGACTTCAATTGGAAGAGTGTTGAGCAAGATCTCGATGATGGTAAGACATAGACCGACCTTGGCGAAATCTTTTTTTATCCCTGGGAAATATGCGATTGACTCCACTTGATCTAGGTATCTAGGATTATCTCCCCTGCCGTTTTGAAACTTCACTAAATTGAATAGATCTAAATGAGGAGCCTTCTTTGACGCAATACGTCGGGCACCTCTGGCTACAAAATCCTGAAGCCCATGATTTTCCGTGATTATAGAAATAAACTTATCTGCCTCGCCGGAGTCGACTGATCTTATGACAATACCTGTATCTGCGTACGATGGCCTCACTTTTAGTTTAGTACCAGTTCTTTGTCTGCATCGAGCTCGACCACAGTTTCATGACCGTTGTAGATTATGGTGTGCTTGATGGCTGGTGTGCCTGGCTGCTTTTGAATCAGGATTCTATATGTAGAAAGATCGAGAGCTGGTAAGGTGTATTTGAAAACAATTTTGCTCTGACTTTGTGGACGCATGGTGAAGAAAGCTTCGAAAATGGTTTTGTCCAAGTCCTCGACTACTGTTTCTTTGACTTCTGATCCTACAACAGAGATCAATTGACTACCTTTGGGGACCAACAAGCGGACGAAGTCCCGGTAAGTACCGTTTAAACAAAGCTGACCAGCTTCTAAATTACAGTTTGAACCCTTGTAAGGATTGTTGTAGCTAAGACTGACAGTTTTTGTGACTACGCCATTACTCATCTCGATTTCTTGTGACACTTCACGAGTGATAAACATGTCTGTTTTGGCGCCTCCTAGATTGGCATCATTGACACTTAGGTAATCGAACTCTGAAGGAACAATTCTGCCTGCGGCATTAAAGTCTTCGGCGACAGTCTGTGTGACTGGATCAAAGAAGTAAAACATCAGATGTTTTTGTTGGATAGATTCTAGAGCGACGTTTAAAAGCTTGGGCCAGAGATGTTTGGGGCTACCCATGGCGTTGGCCATCATGGAGTGCATCAGAGGTCCGAGAACTGCCTTTCGACCGGTAACTATCTTATTGGTTGGACGATCGGCGATATTTTCAAGAGCATAGACAACCTGAGGACAGTCACATCGAGGATCGATCTCAGCACTAAAGTTTCCCCAGCCACCAACTCCGATTGGTCCAATGACTTTAAGGATTTCCACAGGAAGCTGTGTGTCCATAGCGATAATGCCGTCTGGGTGAATCATGTTTGGAATGTCGTTGTAGTACTTGGTGAAAAGATCCATAGAAACTTTGAAGTCTGGTGACATATTGGAGTTTCGAAGATTTAGATAGGACTCGTTTAGATATTTCTTAATAGCATCAGGAGCAGGTACATTTTTGTTGAAGCGAGCATCTAGATCATAGATATCGTAAGAGCTAAGAAGCTCGATCTTGCCTTTGGTTACTTTCATAAAGGCATAGGCTGTCATAAAGCCACCCGTTGGACGAAGCTCGGCATCATTTTGGAAAAGAATCATGTATGTTTTAGGATTTGGATTTCCAAGAAGATCGGGCAGGAGTTTGATGAGAGGTTTGGCTTGAGTAAGAAGCTGAGCTGACTCGGATACAGTTGTCTTGATGGTTGTGATTTTACTTCTGACTTCTTTGCCAGCGATTTTAACTGGATAGCGAGTGTCTTTGATCTGATCAAGTTCTTCTTGAGCCTTGGCCATTCCCTCACCGATTTTATCTAGATCGGGACTAATCAAGTCAAGTGTCTGAGCCATGTAAACAATTCTGTCTTCAATTCCTTGAGCTTTTGGAAGTTCCCCTGCTGGTGTGGCTTCGGCAGTTTTAAATCCAAGAAGATCTGCGTATGGTGAAACGGAGATAATTAGCTGATCAAGAGAACCGATTAAATATTTTCCGGCGTTGAGGGCGTGCTGACCATCTTTAGTGTAGTTGCCAACAACTGGAATAATTTTTGTCCAGCCTACTTTTTGGTACTTGGCGTCAAGCTCAGTTAACTGAGCTGAGAGAGTAGTGACTTCTGTTTTGGCCGTAGCTAGATCTTGTCCTTGGAAGGCAGTTGAAAGTTTGGAGCCTGTTTCTTGGAGAGCATTGATGGAAGGCATTAGAGACTTGGCAGTGAAAAACCCATAGACACCAAACACCAACATCAAACCAATGATGACGGCAAGGGGAATTAGGACCAAACGAATATTGAATTTTTTCATTTTAGGTTTATCTTTGATTTCAATTTGTTCAATAACTTTGTTTTCAACAATATCAACTTCAGGGGTTAGAGTGTTTTGGTCCATAGGAAAGGCTTTAATTTATGATTACCACTTACTAATCATAGCAAATGGGGTTTTGAAAATGATGTAAAGATCGTAGATTATAGAGCGTCGTTTGGCGTAATCGGCGTCTATGGCTACGCGTTGATTCCATGGAATTTCGTTTCTACCTGACACTTGCCAAGGACCAGTGAGTCCTGGCTTGGCTGAGAGACTTAAGTCAATTAGTGTCTCAACATTTTTGCCATATCTTTTTTTGGCATCGTCTAACTCTGGCTCAACATAAGCTCGAGGGCCTACAAGACTCATCTCACCAAAAAGAATGTTAAAGACTTGAGGCATTTCATCAATACTAGTCTGACGAAGGATCTTACCTAGTTTGGTAATTCTGGGATCCTCGCTAAGCTCTAGCTTCCAGCCATTTTTCTTGTATTTTTCAAAAAGAACAGGATTTGCTTTCCAAAACTCAACAGCGTGAACTGCTTTGCCATCTATCTCAAACATCTTCATGGATCTGAATTTCCACATCTTGAATAACTTGCCGTTTTTGCCAACTCTTTCTGGTTTGTAAAGAATAGGCCCTTTGGAATCGAGCTTAATTAGTATGGGAATGATGATCCAGATAGGGAGAAAGAGAATAGTAAGCACGGAGGCACCCAAGATATCGAGAACTCTTTTTATGAAGTCGTAAAACATATATTGATTCTAGTTTAGATTATTTTTGTTCGGTGATATATTAACTCTATGATACCAGTAATAATTTGTGGTGGTGTGGGAACAAAGATGTGGCCTCTTAGCAGCCCAAGTCACCCTAAACATTTTTTACCCTTGATTCACGGAAAATCCTTGTTTGAGTTGAACTGGGAAACCCTTCGAACTCGATTCCAAGCTGATGAGATATATCTCCAGACAAATGCGCAGCAGGCAGAAATTGCCAAAAATTTAGTTCCTGAGATAGTCCCCGAGAATGTTTTTATTGAGCCGGAGATGAGAAATCAAGGACCGGCTACAGGTCTCGCGGCTGCGCTTCTTCTTAAAAAAGGCAAGGGAGATGAGCCATTTTTCTTGATTCAAGTAGACAACCTTCGTGTCCCCGGAGAAAATATCTTTAAAATGATGGACTTAGCAGAGAAACTAGGAACTGAGACTCACAAATATATCACCGGAGGTTTTGCTCCTGACAGATTCATTAAAGGGGTAGATTTTCTTCTCAAAGGAGAGCTTGTTTCAGAGGAAAATGGAGTAAAGATCTTTAAGGTAGCTGAATATGTAGACCGAACAGAGGAAGCTAAGATCGATGAAAATATGGACTCAGGAAACCTATTAGTACATGCAAACCATACTTGTATGACCCCTAATGATTTGTTGGCCATGTTTGCAAAGTATAGACCAGACTGGCATGAACCATTGATGAAGATCTCGACTGGTGCGGACATCGCCATTGAGTACGCCAAGATGCCCAAAGGATCTATCGAAGAGATCACAAAACAAGTTCATGCTAACGGAGATTCATTGGTGATCGAACTTCCTTTTGAGTGGACTGATTTTGGCACTTGGGACAGTTTGGACAAATACTACAAAGCAAATAGTATTGAACCAAAAAAGGGAGAAGTAAAAGAGGTTGAGGCCAACAACAACTTCTGCCTTAGTGATAATAAAAAGAAAATTGCCATCATCGGACTAGATAATCTTATTGTTGTCGAAGGAGATGACGGGATCCTAATCTGCAATAAAGATTTAAGCGGTCGGGTTGGCGAGGTAGTTTGACCAGAGCTCCCCTACTTTGGTAGAAAACTCTTTTTCGAAGGTCTTACTGTTGAAACGTAATGCGTTTTTGTGGCATTCCTCAGGACTTAAAGTAAGTTTTTCAAATCTATGGATAGCTTTAATTAGTGAGGAAGTCGTTTGTCTTTGAAAAAATACTCCTGTTTTGTTTTTAATTATCGTTTCGAGAGCTCCACCTTTGCCTAAGGCAATTACAGGAGTACCACATGCCTGAGATTCGATTGGCACCAAACCGTAGTCTTCGAACTGAGGAAATATTACTGCCTTGGCGTTTTTGTAATACTCGATTAGCTTCTGATCATCTACAGCTCCGACAAAATTAACAAGAGGGCCAGCAAGCTCTTTTAGTTTGGTTTGTTCTGAACCAGTACCGACGATAATAAGAGGCTTCTTTAATTTATTAAAGGCTTTTATGGCCAGATCTACCTTTTTGTAAGGAACGAGTCTGCTGACTAATAGATAGTAGTTTCTTTTATTATTAGGAGAAAAGTCTAATGAGTAAAATTTATCTTCAATAGATGGATAAATAACGGATGATTCTCGGCAATAATACTTTTTAATTCTGTCTAATACCTCATTAGAAATGGCTATATATTTGTCTGGTCTTTTGGAAATGAGTAAATCTGTTGTTCTAAAATAATTATATAAACTTTTGGGGATAAGTTTAAATTTTGTGTCTTTGGCGTATTGCTTTTCACCGCTCCAGAAGTAGCGTGTAGGAGTTAGACAGTAACAAATATGAAGTTGGTTTGGCTTTGTAATGACACCCTTTGCGTCACTACTTGTAACACTTATTATTACATCGAACTCCCTGAGATCTAATGACTCAAAAGCCATAGCGGCAAACGGAGCAAGCCATTCGTGTTTGTTTTTTAGAAAACCGATCTTGTTGATAAATGTCGGGATTACTTTAAACACATTTGCCCATGAGGCTGATTTTTTATCATAGACTAGGGTGTAAAGAGGAGCATCAGGAAAAATTCTATGTAAAGCAAGCAAGACTCTTTCGGCTCCGCCGAATTTATTTACTCGATCATAGACAAGGGCGACCTTCATTTTGTAAGAATTTGCTTGTAGACTGAGAGAGTTTCTTTAGCCATCTTTTCCCATGAGTATTTTCTGGCCTGAAGATATCCTCTGGTTGCCATGCTTGAGCGAAGTTCTTGATCTTTTAGATATGTTTCTAGACAAGAAACAAGATCATCTACATCATTTGGATTAAAGTACATAGCGGCATCTCCATACACTTCTGGAAGACAGCTGGCGTTAGAAGAAATTACTGGAAGTCCCACGCTCATAGCTTCTAGCCCTGTAAGCCCAAAACCTTCCATCTTGCTCGGATGAACTAAAGCTAGAGCAAGACTATATAGCTTGGAAACATCGGCGTCTTCGACAAAACCTAGAAGTTTTATTTTGTCTTGAAGATTCCTGTCGTTTATTTTTTTACTTAGGCGTTCCCAAAAAACAGAACGAGAGCAGATCAGAGCAAGCTGAAGATCAACTTCTTTGTTTTGGTTGTGTTTTTCGATTGCCTGAACCAAGACATCGACATTTTTGTGAGGGTAGACACTTCCCGTATAGACAATAAATGGTTGAGAAAGATGGTATTTGTGCAACGTTTTAATTTTTTCTGTATCAGAAAGGGCAAGTTCTTTGATACTTCCGGTCGCGGCCTCGTAGGTTACTGTAATCTTCTCTGAAGGCACATGAAGGCGTTTTACTATATCTTCTTTAACAAAGTTTGAAGGGACCAAAATATGATCGGCTCTTGACGCTATGCCATTTGTTAGAGCGAGATAGCCTAGACGCTTTATCGAGTAGAACCAACGATGGCGAGTGGTAGTTTCTGGGCCTTTGGAGTCATGTTTTATGAGATCGTGGATGGTAAGAATCATTTTGCCATCGTATATCAGGGGTGCGTTGAAGTGAGGGACGTGTAGTAGATCGAGCTTTTCTTTGGAAAAGACAAAGGGAAGAATAGCTTGTTCGGCAAAACTGTAAATTGGAATATTGGTGGTGACTACTTTGACTCTTTTTTTGTTCTTGAACTTATCAGCATGAGTAGAGTTTAGGAATAAGACGTATTCATTTTTCTTGTCAAGTTTTAAAACTTCCTCAACCAAACGCATCACATATCGACCGAGGCCGGCGTGTTCTAAACCGTAAAGCCTTGCATCAATTCCAATTCTCATTTATTTTCCTATCTGGTATTTTAGGACTCTTAATTTTCCTTTGACTGCAATACCGGCAAGTACAATAGCAGTGACAATTTTGGGGTATCTTTTACTATAAAACTTTTTGTAGAAAATCCTCCAAGCATCTGCGGATGACTTGGCAACTCTGATTTTGTTGGCTTTATCTGAGACTGCAGACTTGGCATTCTCTTTTCGAAGACCAGAGCTTGCTCCTCGAAGATGAAGAGTGCTTACTTTTGGATAGTAAATTATTTTGTAACCAGCCTCATTTATTCTGTAGCAAAGATCAATATCTTCTCCATAGAAGAAGTATGTTTCATCCCACATACCAATATCCATGAATAGTTTGGTGGGCATCATCATGTAAGAGCCGGCGGCAACGGGTATTTGGTGAATTTTGTCTAGCTTTTGGAATCCTAGATGATAGCTATTAAAAA
>CAZMCB010000018.1:0-14592 GCA_964564895.1 uncultured Pseudomonadales bacterium
CCTTTGATCAGTTTTTCTAGAAAAATTCGGACGTTGACACTTTTTGGGAGAGAACGGCAAGAGATATTGACATCACCATTGGTATTTGGAGAGATAACAAAACCCCATGTGTATCCTTCTATTGTTCGGAGATATTCGGTAGAGTAGATATGACTTGCTTCGCTAATTTCGGAGTTTGTAAGACTGAGTTTTTCTGAGTATGTCCTTGTAATATGTGAGTACTGAAAATCTGGCCATCCCGAGACACTTGAATAAATTGTATTTTTGATCAATTCTTTGACTACTTCAAAAACTCTCGTCGAAATTGACTGGTAACTAGCTAAAAATTCTTGAATTTCAATTTTTGAAATATCTAATAGAGACTTGGCTACTTCTAGGGTTCCTGTTTGGTGTGACTTTAGATAAGTAAAGTTTCCGGTATCTCCTAGAATTCCCATTAGAAATATTTCTGCGAGAGGTTTGTCTAATTCAAAATCAGCAAACAAACTACGATAAATAATTTCGACACAAGCTGGGTACTGAGGTGCGACGAGACTAAGAGTGAAAATATCTATCGGTGAACAGTGATGATCGATGACTATCGTTTTGGATATTTCTTTGAGTGTTTCTGGTTTTTTTGAAAAACGAGAGTAGTTACTACCGTCTAGCATTATCAGCAAGTCTGTATTTCCGAGATGATCGGCAATGTCACCTACAAACTCAATCTTGTCGAAGTGACGAAAAATCTGATATTTGGAGTCTTTATCGGAGGAGTAAAGAAGACGAATATTTTTCTCCGGATACTTGCTAATCAAAAGATGATAAATCGAAAGGACTGAGGAAATAGAGTCTTCATCAGGTGCTAGATGAGATGTAATAGAGATATTGTTTGAAGAATTTACTAGTCCGAAAAATTCAGAGGTAAATTGAGTATTTATTTCTTTATATTCCACAGGAAGATATCTTACCATGAGTAATAAATAATTGATAATTAAAAAAACCCGCTATATAGCGGGTTTTGTAGTTAGGGTAAAACGAGTACTGGAGTATCCATGGGTGTCCAGTGATAAAGCCATTCAGCGTCGGCAACCGGAAAATTTACACAACCATGACTTACTGGAGTACCGAAATTATTGTGCCAGTAAGCTCCATGAAGGGCGTATCCTTGATGAAAGTACATTGTCCAAGGAACATCTGGCGTGTCGTAATCCGGCCCTGTCATCCTAGTTTTTTCAAACTTAAGGTAGACGTAAAAAAGTCCTTGGACTGTAGGGGTTGATGATTTTCCTGTTGAAACAAGAAAATCTGCAATTAATTGACCATCTTCGTAGGCATATACCCTTTGGAGTGATAGATCAACGACAATGAATTTTCCTGTTACCGAAATTTCTGGGGGAATCTTGGCAGAGTCCGGTATTAGAAGCACTTGGTCGGCATAGATTTCATTTGCGTTGTATAGCCGATTTTGTAGTGCAATAAAGGACATGGGAATACCAAAATCTTGTGAAATACTCCAAAGAGTGTCACCTGATTTGACCACATAAATATTGGTAATTTCTGTGGGTGTCGGGAGAGTGGTAGGTATTGATGTCGGGGGGATGGGCTCTAAGGTTGCTGTTGGGATTATGGCCTCTATTGTCGGGATAATTTCAGTAGGTATTGTTTCTGTAGTGGCTGAGGTCTTGTTACAAGAACAAAGACACATCATCAAAAGGGTACATAAAACAAAAATTCTTTTGTTTTTTAACATGTTCCTCCAGTCTATTTAAGGTACGTTTCAGATTCGTTGAGAATTATATCATTTATTATAGGTGATTATTTTATTTGATATTTTATTAAAATAAAGTTATACTGAATTTCCAGGTGAGAAGAAAAAATGACCTGGTTTTTTATTTGAGAAGTATTAGAAATCAGTATTTTTGGCCCTTATGAAAGAGGGTCTTTTTTATACCTTAGCTAAAGAAGTAGAGTCTTCTGAAAAGAAGATTTCTATCGAACGTTTTTGTATTTCTATTAAAAATTCTGAGGCTTATGTTCCTTGGATCGGAACTTTTTCTGATATCTCAGTATTGGAGGTGAACCTGACTGGCGAAAATATGAAAAATGTATCTGTAGTATCTTCTCCTGAGGCTGAGGCGGTGAGTGGAGCTGGGTGTTTTATTCCTGATCCGGAGAATAATCGATTGAAGTTTGTGTTGCCTAGATTTCACTTAGGAGTACCTGCCCAGATAGATATGGAGATGGCAGTTTATCAACTCTCTCAAACAAGAATAATAAAAGAGAATATCGAAAAAGCCAAGGCTGATAATAGCGGAATAATTTACTTTGCTCGCGAAGGGCATCTAACTCAGATGCAAAAGGCAGTGTATATGACGACTAGAGAAAACTTACCAACAACAATGGTAAGCATTAGTCATAAGGAGGCTGATAACGAGTACACTAGAGCTGCATATTTTGCGTCAGAGCCAAATCTTGAAGGGTTTCCTAAAAAACTAGATATTTTATTTTTGTGCGATCCTGTAGCTTCTGGAATGCAACATGTGGCGATGATTGAAAAACTAGAAGAAATGGGGCGACTCCCCAAAAAGGTAGTGATTATCGCTCCTATGGCGACAAGGTTTGGACTGGAGGTAATTGAAAAGCTGTGTAAAGAAAAGGGTGTAGAGTTTGTAGCTGGTGTTGCTGGAGTGTTGCTTGATACTCAGCCTCCTTTACGTTATTACTCTCCTTATCCTCGTAATCAAAACCAAGCAGCTGATCCTGATTTGCACACCTTAATGACAGGAATGTTTGGAGAAACTCTCGGAAGAGCATGTATTCGTTGTAACTGGACTGGTACTTTTTGGGGAGGACCGACGATGCCAATGGAGGCATCTGATGAAGAGCTATCTGGGGTAGGGCTTTCAAACAAAATTCTTTTGGATATTTGTGAGAAGCTAACAGAAAATGAGGCGATCAAAATGGGAGTTGTGGAAAAATTGCTTCCTTTCTCCACAAAAATGCTCATTGGAAGTAATGACCGGTAATAGGTTAAAATAAGCTTGTGAAAAGAAATCCACAATACATAACTCTTGAAGGCAGAAATATGGTGCATGACGCCTTGAATTCTGATAAGAAAATATCATCTGTTCTCTTGGCTGTACAAAGTCTAGGTGATCCTCGAATTCGTGAGATTGAAAATCTGGCAAGAAAAAACGATGTTCCTGTGCAAAAAGTAACAAATGATGAACTTATTAAGATGTGTGACAGTAGAAACCCACAAGGTGTGGTGGCTCTTATGGAAATACCTGAGGTCCCAACTCTTGAGCAAATATTGAAAGAAAAAAGGAACTGCTTTATTTTGCTGGTTAATCATATTGATTATGAACAAAATTTAGGAGCAATCCTCCGAACTGCTTGGGCAGCTGGAGTGGACGCTGTAGTCGCTTCTCCAAATGGTGTACACGAAGTAACTCCTGTAGTAGCTAAGGTATCTATGGGAGGTGCAGCATATGTACCTCTTATCGGAATGAGTATGTTCCACGCCGCTAAACTACTTCATGAGTATGCTGTACCTATGGTGGGAGTAGAGGTAGACATGGGAAAGTCTTATACAGAAACAAATTTACGAGGACCTGTCGCTTTTGTTATGGGAGGAGAGTCTGTGGGTCTTTCTGAACCTTTACAAAAAGAGTGTGATATTTTTGTAAATATTCCTATGAATAAAGAGGTTGCGTCCTTGAATGTGAGTGTAGCAACGGGACTGGTATTGTTTGAAAAACTCCGACAAGAAAATATTGAGAAATAATTATTTTTCTTTTCCGACTCGATGAATTTCTGCATCAAAATGGAAAGTATCTTTAAGGAATTGATTGCATTCATTGAAAAGATCTTGTTTTGAGCCATTGTTTTCTATTACTATGTCGGCTAAATCTAAGCATTTACCAACTTGTTGGCCGGTGTCCGGCTCACCTATACCTAGATCTCGGTTGTTGTCTCGTTCAAAATCGGCTACTGTTGTACCGTCTTCTCCCCGACTTTTGGCTCGTGCTAGATACCATTCACAGCGAGTATCTTTTGGGGCATCGACTCCGAGGACTGATGCTCCTAATATATTTCTTAAAAATATGATTTCATCGGGATTGCGAACTCCATCAATAACTACATTTCCTTCTACCTCTACCATCAGATCAGCTGTTCTTTGGGCGAGAACTGCCCCACCAAATTTATTTCTTAACTCATTACCAACATCTTGGAGGAGGGTTCTGGTAATTTCTTGACCTCTGGCACGAATCTCATCTCTAATTCTGTCTGAGAGAACGAAATGATTGAAGCCTAAATCAACAAGATGAGTTGCTAGAGTGCCCTTACCACCGCAGATTGTGCCAGTGAGACCGATGATAATTCTTTTTTCCATAGAGAAAGTGTACTACAATATTTTTCATGGCTACTAAATATATTGAAATTTTTAATGAGATGGTAAGCAAATACGAAAAGGAGTTTGATGCCTTTCAATTGCTTCACGATAAATATGAAAATGATCCTCAAAAATGGCAAGAACAGTTTAATAGAGAGGGAGCAAAAATAATGGAGATTGTACGTGAGTATGAAAATAGATTGTGCGGACACATGGAAAACACAAATAATGCGACATACTCTGCAAGGTTGGCTGAAAAATTTAGAGATGAAATAAAGAGATACCTTCCAAAACTAGATATGATTGGAGTGGTGATTACTTATGGAAAATGAAAATATCTTTGAAAAGGTCAAGTCTTTAGGACTTAAACTTGGTGAGTATGTAGTTATTTCTGGTGGAGTTCTGGAAGCACATGGAATTAGAAAAGCTGGGGACTGCGACCTTGTGGTAACTGAGGAAGTTTATGAACGATTAGCTAATGATGGATGGGAGATTGTTTTTACGAACGATAAATTTATCTTGACGAAAGACGCATTTGAAGTGGCTACAGATAGCAGTTTTAACAACTATTCACCTGATACAAAAAAACTTATCCTTGAGGCTGACGTTATTAATGGTTGTGCGTTTGCAAAAATTGAAGAAACATTAAAATTTAAAAATGAACTTGGAAGAGAGAAAGATAAGAAAGACGTAGAGATGATTGAAGAGTATCTTAAAAATAATCCTACTGAACACCGCAATCAGCTTTGATTTTCTCTATAAGAATAGTGCAAAATTGATCTGAAGCTGTTTTTTTTATTTGATTGATTTGTTCTGTTGCTAGCTGGGCGGCTTTGCTACTTACCTCATCGGTGATTTGTTTGAGTGGAGAGTCTGCAGTGTAATCTGTGTAGGTACCCATTACCTGAGGTGTTGGAATCTGGATTTTGTCTGGAAGAACATTGTTGGCTGTAGTGATAGCAGGAATCACAACTGAGTTTTGAAAGGATGGGTTTTTGACATAATAATCAACAGGCTTAGAAATTTGAGGAAACATTTTATACACTCCAAATAAAGCAAGCACAATTAGAATTATTCGAACAAATATATTATTCATTACTTTTGCATATACTACTGATATTTTTTAGGATTTTTGAAGTTTCGTCCTTTGAGAGGATATCGGCGACTTCGTTATTTAGAATGGCTGTTTTTAATCTTGCACAGGTCACAATTCCACGATTTAGGAGAATGTTTATATCTTTTTTGGGAATATGGTAGAGCAAAGTGACCGGATGAAGACCAGAAGCCACAATCCTATCTTGAAGACCGTTCCCGCTGGGAAGAGTCCAAGTAGTAACTTTGAGACCTACACAGTTGCTGTAGCTTAGTACTTCTGAAGTAACCTTGGTGTTGGTGATAAGCCATGAATGATTAACTTGATCTGGATTTTGCTGAAGCTGAACATTATTAATATCTAGGTATCTTGCGTATGTGTAAAGGGCAACTTGAATATCGGTTTTGTAACCTGGGGAGTTGTGATATTTGCATTCGATGAAGTACTTATCTTTTTCTTTTTGGGCAATAACATCTATCTCATGTGTAACACATTTTCCTTGAGTTATAACGCTTACCTCTGTTTTGTAATTTTCTAATCTGAGCAAGTCAGAAATTAATATTTCGAATGGATAGCCTGATGGACCCATGTCCATGACAGCTCTTTTTAAACCGTAGTTAAAATAATTTTCTACTGGAGCTTTTTCTTTTAGGAATGTTGATACATGACCGAAGATAGAGCTTGTGGTCATGTCATCTTTCAAATGATGTTTGAGATAGTCTACTGTTTGGGACGCAGTATCGAGAGAAAGACCTGATTTGGCTAGAGATCGAACAACTTTTTCTTCGTTAAACGGTTCTTTTTCTCCTGAGGCCTTTACTATAGTTATGGGGCTTAGGTTTTGCATCTAACTTTATAATAGCATTAGCCATAATTGTTGGTACAATTGGAGTGTAGTAACTAAACTAAAATTTTTGTATGAAAATGAGCAAAATGGGCGTTCGCCCAGAAAAGACAGTTCCAAAAGACGCTGAAGCTATAAATCAAAAACTTCTGGTTCAGGCTGGATTTATTCATCAAGAAATGGCTGGAGTTTATACTTTTTTGCCTTTGGGTCTTAGAGTTATTTCAAAAATTGAGACTATTGTTAGGAAGCATATGGATGAGATCGGTTCTGAACTTTTGATGCCTGCTCTTTCTCCAAAAGAGTACTGGAGAACTACAGGAAGACTAGAGACAATTGATGTTTTGTTTAAGGCTAGTGCGGCTAATGAAGTGTCTCTTGTGAAAAGTGACGCGGAGTATGTACTCTGCCCTACTCATGAAGATGTAATTACGCCGATCATTAAATCGTATAACCCTAGCTATAAAGATCTTCCTGTTTCTGTGTATCAAATTCAGACAAAGTTCCGAAACGAACCAAGAGCTAAGTCTGGTTTACTGCGTTGTAGAGAGTTCCGCATGAAGGATCTCTATAGTTTTCATGTAGACGAAGCCGATTTTAAGAGATTTTATGATGAGGCAAAAGTTGTTTACATGGATATTTTTAAGGAAATTGGAATTGGAGATGACACAATGATTGCTTTGGCTTCTGGAGGCGACTTTACCAAAGATTATTCTCACGAATTTCAAACCAGATGCGAGAACGGAGAAGATACAATTTATTTAGATAAAACAACAGGAATTGCCTACAACAAAGAAGTAAAACCAGAAGGTGCAGATAATGATCCAAACTTTGAAATTTTCTCAGCTTCTGAAGTGGGAAATATTTTCCCATTGGGTGTGAAGTTTACCAAAGCAAATAACTACGAGTACACAGATAAAGATGGTGTAAAAAAACCAATTATTATGGGAAGTTATGGAATTGGAATTAGTAGATTGATGGGTGTTTTGGTTGAAAAATTTCATGATGAAAAAGGAATCCTGTGGCCAAAGAACGTGGCTCCATTTTTGGTCCATCTTATTGATTTGAAACAAACAGATGAGGCGAAGGAAATTTATGAAACGCTTAAGAAACAAAATATTGACGTGTTGTGGGATGATCGTGAGGCGAGTGCTGGCGAAAAATTTGCCGAAGCAGATCTAATTGGGTGCCCTGTGCGAGTATTAGTTTCCTCAAGAAGTATCCAAAGTGGTGGTGTGGAGGTGAAACTTAGGACTGAGTCCGAGGGGAAAATTGTATCTATCGAAAAACTGATAGAGTACATAAAAAATGTTTGATTTATTTGGAATAACTTTTTATTGGTATGGAATCCTCATCGGATTGGGTGTTTGGATGGCAATGGAAATATCTTTAAAAAATAGAGGAAAAATTGATGCAGAGATTTATGAAATGGCGATGGTGTGGACTGTACTTTCAGGAATTTTGGGTGCAAGAATTTATCATGTTGTCGACTACTGGAATAGATTTTATTCAACAAACTTTGAGAAAGTATTTTTTCTTTGGGATGGAGGTTTGGGAATCTGGGGGGCGATCATTGGAGGCGCTGTTGGTTTGTATATATTTTGTTTGTTTAATAAAATAAAGTATTTAGAACTGATGGATTCTTTGGTGATTGGAATTCCTCTAGCTCAAACGATAGGAAGAATTGGAAATCTGGTTAACGGAGAGTTGTCTGGGAAAAATGGTGAGCCTCTTTGGGCTTATGAGGGAGTAATGAATCTAATTTTGTTTGGAATATTATGGAAAATATCTAGAAAGACAAACAAAACCGGTGTGCTTTCCGGAGTATATCTATTAGGATATGGAGTAATAAGAGTAGCTCTTGAGAATTTTCGGCCAGACGAAGTTATATGGAAGATCTATGGTGTTCCAGTTGCGCTTGGTTTTGGAGTAATGGCGATACTCTTTGGCTTGTATCTTATTTTCCGAAGAAAACAATCTTAACTACGTCGTCCATACTTTTTACAAAATCAAATTTGAGATCTTTACGGACTTTTTCGGGAAGATCGTCAATATTTTTTTCGTTGTCTTTGGGGAGGATGACGTGCTTGATCCCAGCCCTGTGAGCAGCAATAACTTTTTCTCTAACTCCACCAATTTCTAAAGCGCGACCGCGAAGGGTAACTTCTCCGGTCATAGCTAAATCTTTGGGAACTGGTTTTCCTGTAAAAGCGGAGATAATGGCTGTGGTTATTGCCAAACCAGCACTTGGGCCGTCTTTGGGGACTGCTCCTTCTGGAACATGGATATGAATATCTGTCTTGCTGATCTTGTTATCTTTTATGCCCAATAGTTCACTATGAGAGCGAACATAGGAGTAGGCAGCCTTGGCTGATTCTTTCATAACATCTCCTAACTGACCAGTTAACGTAATTTTTCCTACCCCCGGCATTGTGGCTACTTCTATGAAGAGGATGTCGCCACCGACCTTAGTATATGCAAGGCCAGTAACAAGTCCTACTTGATCATTATCTTCTGCAATAGTGTGTGAATAAATTACTGGACCTAAGAATTTTTTTATTTTTTCTTTGGTAATTACCACAGGTATTTCTTTGCCGCTGGCTTTGGACTTGGCTATTTTCCTCATGATGGAGGCAATCTGTCTTTCAAGATTTCTAACACCTGCTTCTCTCGTGTAGTGACGAACTAGGAACTTGAGCATAGGAGATGAAAGAACTAAATCTTTTTGATCGATAGCATTGGCTTCTGATTGTTTTCTTACCAAGTATTTTTTGGCGATAAAATATTTTTCTTCCTCAGTGTAACCAGAAAACTCGATGACCTCTAGGCGGTCTCTTAGGGCCGCGGGGATAGTGTCGAGAACATTAGCTGTGGTGATAAATAGGACTTGAGAAAGATCAAAGGGGATATCTAGATAGTGATCTTGGAAAGCAAAATTTTGCTCTGGATCTAGTGCTTCAAGAAGAGCCGAACTGGGGTCTCCACGAAAATCAGCACCGATTTTGTCAATTTCATCAAGCATAAAAACAGGATTACTGACTCCGCTGTCTTTAATTGACTGAATTACTCTACCCGGCATGGCACCAACGTATGTTCGTCTGTGACCTCTGATTTCGGCCTCATCTTTGAGTCCACCGAGTGACATTTTGACAAATTTTCTGCCAATGGCTTTGGCGATGGAACGACCAACTGATGTTTTTCCAACTCCCGGAGGTCCTACGAAACAGAGAATTGTAGGTGGATTAATAGCGTGAGCTTTAGTTTTTTTGGCTTGATCGTTTTTGAGCTTGAGAACGGCGATGTATTCTAGAATTCTTTCCTTGACCTTTTCTAAGCCATAGTGATCTTGATCTAGGATTTTGTCAGCTTTTAGAAGAGAGTAACTACTCTTGGTGTACTCTCCCCAAGGAAGTTCTAGTACTGTTTCGATCCAAGTGCGAAGATATGATGTTTCTGGATTGTGAATAGAAAGTTTTTTCAGTCTTTCTAGTTCTTTGTTCACTTTTGTGTGAATTTCTTTTGGAAGATTGACTTTCTTAAGCTTGGTTTTTAACTCGACAATTTCTTCTTCTTCACCGCCCTCACCTAACTCTTTTTGGATGGCGCGCATTCTTTCTCTTAGAACAGCCTCCTTCATGCTATCGTCAAATCTTTTTTGAGTTTTATTTTCAATCTTTTTTTCTAGCTCAAGAATTTTAATTTCTTCTGTAAGATGGTTCGTGATGAAATTTAGTCTCTTTTCTAGAGAGTTATTTTCAAGTAATTTTTGTTTTTCATCATTTTTAACATCAAGAACTGAGGATATCTGGAAAGTTACCAAGAGGGGATCTGAACTATTGAGAATCTTTGTAAGAACACCTGGCTCGATATTTGCCTTTCCTAACTCTGAGGCTCTTTTTATAAGGGCAACAGCTCTGTTTGAGAGGGCTGAGATTTCTGCAGTGATTTTGTTGTCTTCTGGATATTCTGTAACTAAAGCCCAGATAAGACCATCTTTTTCTTCGATTTTTTCAATTTTGACTCTAAATAGTCCTTTAACAATGGCGTGTAGCTCTTCGTTTACTGGAAGTGTTTTGACAATACGACAGATAGTGCCAACAAGATAGTAATCGTCTAAACCTGAGGCAGATACTTTGGCGTCTTTTTGAGAAACAAAACAAACCTCTTCATTATTTTGAAAAGCATTATTTATTCCGGCAATTGAGAGGGGTTTTCCAAAAGTTAAGACGGCTTCAGTTTCTGGAAAGATAACTCCCTCCTTTAATCCAATAAAGGGAACGAGTGTTTGGTGAATTGTTCTTTTTTCAGCTTCGGTCTCTGACATAGTTTTCAGATTTTAGCAGGAAAAGACGTAAATTGCTAATAATTATTGATTGAAGATACGAAGACCAATGAGAATGGTTGCTAGGATCGCCATGATGGTAACTAAAATGAAAAAAGTAAAGGAAAAACGACGTTTTGTAGACATATTAATTATTTGGAAAAACTACTAATGATTTCTCGTCTGTCCAAAGATGATTATCCCCTACTTTGGCATAAGCGCGGAAGAATATTTTTCCTGGTTTTGTGAAAATAATTGATTGATCAAAAGAGTCGGGCAACCTAAAAGTGCCTACAAAATAATCAGGAGAAGAAAAAGAGTAGTTAACTGCTTCGGGAGAGTCTAGTGTTGTAAGGGCACTTGGAGAAGCAGTATAGCCATAATAAATGGTAGTTCTGGGAGTAGAAAGATCTGGTGAGCTATCGACATTCCATACGAAAGACCCTGACTGACCCAAGATAACTTTCTCTGGATAAGACTGAAGAGAGATATCAAGAGGGGCAGGTCTTGTTTCTTTTATTTTTCTTTGGGCAACAAGATAGTTGTAGTACACCAAGCCACAAAAAATAATTACTCCGATGATAATTATTAAAATATTTTTTTTCATAACTTTTCTGAGTCTAGGATGATGGTTATTGGACCTATCAAATCAGCGTTTATTTGCATATGCTCGCCAAAGTAGCCTTTGGTAACCGAGACTCCTGCTGAAGTAAGTTTATCAGCAAACAGATCATATAGATTGAGTGCGAGATCTTTGCCGGCGGCTTTTGTGAATCCTGGTCGATTGCATTTTTTTGTATCACCGAAAAGAGTAAATTGAGATATAAGAAGAATCTCTCCATTTACCTGATTAATATCCAGATTCATTTTTTGATCAGAGTCTGGAAATATTCTGAGTTTGATAAGTTTTTGATACACCTTTTCCAGATCATTTTCAGTATCGTCTTTGGAAACACCTAATAGGACAAAAAGACCTTTATTGACACTTCTTAGGGTGCTTTGATTACCCTCTATGCATACACTGCCGGAGTTGATTAACTGAACAATAGCGATCATATGTAGCTAATTATAGTGATTTGGAAGAAGATTGCCTATTGTTACTAGCTTTCTTTTTGTTGATATATTTTTTACCTGTTTCAAGTTTGGTGGAGACCTCACGAACAGCGATTTTTGGGAGAGCGTCGCTATTTTCTTTGAGATATTCAGAAACTGTGTCTTTGCGGTTTTTGATCATGGAGCGAAGAACCCAAGAAACTGCCTTGGTAATGAGAATATCTTTTTCTTGTTTTAGCAAATCTAGATTATGAATTGCGACTTTTACTAGCCTTGAATCGGCTGATTGACGGAAGGGCTTGGTAAGAAGGACGAGACTGGCTCTGCGAACTTGAACGTTTGTATCTTTGGCGAACTGCTTAAGTGCCTTCCCCCAGACTGCCCAATTATTAAGAAAGTCATCAGCATCGAAGGCCATTTGACAAAGAACATCGCACTCGGCCCAACCATGAGTGTTGACTATCCAGTGATGAAGAGCTTCGGAACTAAGATTTTGGCGGAGTTTTTTTGCAGACCCAACAATAAAGGCGGCGATAATAACTTCGTCGTATGTTTCTCCATAATAAAGAGAATCAATCAGATTAATAAGCTCGTCATTAGAAAGATTTTGAGATTTGACAAAATCTTTGGCAATTTTTCTCATCGCCTTGGTATCGAGATGGTATGAGGGCTTTATTGTGCCCACATATTTAAGACCAAATCCTTCTTTATTTGGAACTTTTGCTGAAGAAGTTTTGACTATTTCAGCAATGATATTCTTATGAAATTTATTCTTCATTTCCTATTTCAAATATTTTTTGTTTTTTAATTGATCTGGAAGTAAACTTTCTTTAGTGTACATCTCATACCCCTTACCATAGTCTAGTTTTTTCATTAATTTTGTGGGAGCATTTCTGAGATTTAGGGGAATAGGTAAATTGCCGAATTGCGCAACGTCCGCCTGAGCAGCACGAAGTCCGTCGTAAGCAGAGCGATTTTTTGGAGCTTTACACAAATATACGACACCGTGTGCAAGATTGATGGCACATTCGGGATAACCTATGACCTCACATGCTCTGAAAACATCATTGGCTACAACTAATGCAGTTGGCTGAGCTATACCGATATCTTCTGAAGCGAAAATCACCATTCGACGGGCAATGAAAAGAGGATCCTCACCTGAGTCCACCAGCCGAGCTAGATAATAAAGAGCGGCGTCAGCATCGCTGGCGCGCATTGATTTTATAAACGCTGAGATAGTGTTGTAGTGCTCTTCCCCTTGTTTATCAAATCTTAAAAATCTAGACTGGAGAGCGGTTTTGAAATTCTCGATAGATAACTCTCCGTAGAGTGAAGCAGTAGACTCAATTAGTCCAATGGCCTGACGAGCATCGCCATTGGCGAAGTTTGCAAGCCAGTCTTTGCATTCTTTATCTATTTTTAATTTAAGAACTTTGACGGCTCGAGAAATAATTTTTTCGATTTCATCTGGAGAAAGTTCTTTCAGCACAAATACTCTTAGCCGAGACAAGAGAGGAGCAATTATTTCAAAACTGGGATTCTCTGTGGTGGCTCCTATGAGAGTAAGTTTGCCCTTTTCAACGTAAGGCAGTAAATAATCCTGCTGGGCTTTATTGAAACGATGGATTTCGTCTAAAAATAGAACGACTGGTTTGACGGTTTCTTCAGTGTTTTTTAGGATTGACCTGATATCATCTTTGCCGGCTGAAACGGCGGAAAGCTCGTAAAAATCAGCTTCAATTGCATCGGAGTAAATTCTGGCTATTGTTGTCTTGCCCGTGCCGGGGGGACCCCAGAGAACAAAAGAAAAAATGTGTTTTTGTTTGATGGCTTGCAATAGAGGTTTTCCTTCTCCAACAAGATGTTCTTGACCAATATATTCTTTGATATTTTTGGGGCGGATCTTGGAAGCTAAAGGTTCAATGAGATTTGACATATTCGGTTTTTGTTTGGGTAGAACTAGTTTAGAAGAGGAAATGAATTTAGTCAAGACTTGACAATTTATTTATTATAAGTTATGATCTGCGTAATGATTCACACAATAGTGAGATCTATAGAACCTTAATTAATTGCCCTCTTGGGCTTTTTTTGTAATTTTAGGACTGAAAGGAGGCAAAAGTGCGGCCAAATGACGAGGTTCAGAATGTTCCAAAAGAAGCGCCAAAGGATGATGAAACAGTTTCGTTATCCAGAGAAGAGCTTCAAAAAAGACTAATGGAGAAAATGCCTGAGGAATTTGTTGGGACCCCGGAATGGAAGCGCAAGGTGCAAATCCAAGCAATTAATAATGGTAAATAATGCTCGGTTTGGTCTATATAGAAAATATTTATAAAAAACCAGTTCGAAAGAACTGGTTTATCTTTTCACGACTCTTTGTTTAATAAGTTATTCAAACTGATACTATATATGTATGGATGACATAGTAAACCCGCAGAGATATTTGGAAAGAATGAGTAAACCGTTACAAGAAAAATTAAAGATTGCGAAATTTTTTCCGGAAGGAGTAAAAACAGTATTGGATGTTGGATGTGCGGATGGAACTGTGACAATCGCTTTGGCAGAGATGTTCCCCGATATTAAGTTTGTGGGAATTGATTTGAGTAAAGAGTTTATCGATATTGCCAATGAAAAATCGACAGGAAAACAAAATGTTTCTTTTGAAAATGTATATCTAAGAGAAAGACTGACTAACCCTGAACGATTCGACGTGGTTTTGTTTTGTTCTGTACTCCATGAGTTTTTCTCATATGGAGAAGGTGTTTCGACCGTTGTAAAAGCTTTAGCAGATGCCCATGAAATATTAAAACCAAAAGGAAGTCTTATTATCCGAGACATGATTCTGTTTGATTATATGAGTGAGTCTGATTTGTGGATTGAAAGAATTGAGAAAAAAATTAAAAGCAAGG
>CAZMCB010000019.1:0-13587 GCA_964564895.1 uncultured Pseudomonadales bacterium
ATTACAAAGTGAGGAGCGTTGATCTCAATTTTTGCCGAGTTAATACTTAAAGGATAGGAGAGAGATTCTTGGTATTCATCTGAAGTTATCATATTGAGTTTTAACATTTGATCTAAGACAAATTTTTGTCTTTCTTTAGCTAGATAGGGTTGATCTCCAAAGGGAGAGTAAGTGCTCGGGGCTTGAGGAAGACCTGCTAAAAAAGTAGCTTGTGAAAGATTCAAATCTTTAGCGTCAACATTAAAGTACTGTCTTGCAGCTTCTTGAATACCATATGCAGGTCCACCAAAGGCAACTTGATTGAGATACATCTCAAAAATTTTGTCTTTGCTGTATGTAAACTCGACTTGAACCGAAAGAATTAACTCTTTTATTTTTCGGGTAATTGTTTTTTCATTTGATAGAAGGGTGTTCTTTACTAGTTGTTGGGTAATAGTTGAACCCCCTTCTGTTTTGCTATCAGTGATATTTTTGTAAAGAGCCCTGATGGTTCCTGAAACAGAGAATCCCTTGTGTCGATAAAAATCTTTGTCTTCGGCGGCAAGAAAAGCATTTTTTACAAATACTGGAAGAGAGTCGAGAGTGACGAGAGTTCTGTTTTCATCTTTGTAAATCTTATAGAGAAGCTTTCCATTTCTGTCTAAAATTTGGGTGGTTAGTTTTGAGGGGAAGTCATCTAGTTTCTTTGGACTCGGGAGTCCGTAGAAAAATTCAATATAAATAAAACAGGCTAAGGATACAAATCCTAAAGTAAAGAAAAAATATGAACGAAATTGTTTTGGGTCAAAAGTATAAGGAATTGTTTTTACTTTTGGAAAGACAATCTTGGGTAAAGAAATTTGTGGAAGTCTTAGCCTTGGAAAAGATAATTTAGGAATGACAAAATTTGGAAAAGAAAACTTTGGGAGTTTTTTTATCTTAATATTGGATATTAAGATAAAAATGTAACTGATAAAAATAAATAGCCACAGGGAAATTTTAAAGACAGGAGTACCGAGGTATGTTAAAAAATTCTTTGATTGATTAAAGTGTCTTTTTTGGGCCATGACGATGCAAATTTGTTCAAAGGGCAGGGCTTCGTTTCTACTACTATTTTAGATCCTAACAGGTGAAAAGACTAGGGGAGAAAGAGAGTGTTAATTGGAGTCCATAAATCTTGTGATTGACCTTCATAGCCTAAAGCCCAAATAGCAATACCACCAAGATTAGCTGACTCTAAAAATTTTATTTTTTGTTCTAATGATTGAGCGTTTTCAAAATGAATTTGAAATGTATCCCCATCTTCTTCATAAATAATAAATGGACTAAGAGTATTATCAGACCATAATGCAGAAATAGTGGAAATTTTTTGATCTTGAAAGAGAGTTTGTATTCGTCTGTATGTGGCAAGGCTTCCTGTTCCTGAGTATGTATTGGATAGGAAATCAGAAGATGCCGTTTGCCATTCATAGCCATAAAAAGGAACACCGAGAATGATTTTTTCTGACGGTATTAACTTACTAATCATTGAAATATGAGTGAGAATATCTTCTCCAAGACAGTTGGTTTGTTCTGGAAACTCGGTAGTGCATTTTCCTTTTATGGGGGCGACTGGTCCCGCTTGAGAAGAACTGCTTCGATAATAGTCATAGGCCATGATAATAAACTTGTCTACGACTGGTTCGAGTTTTTTCAGATCCCAGAGTCTTGGTTTTTCTCCTACACTGGCAAAAGTATCGATATCTATTTGGCAGTGAGATTTGTAAGAAACACAAGCAAAACGAAGGTCTGTGATGAAGCTCACAAAATGATCTCTTAGCTCTTGATTACCTATACTTACGTATTCAAAATCAATATTGATATCATCAAAGTCGTAGTCCTTATAAACAGACATTATTGAGCTTACTGCTTGGCGTCTGTTTTCTGGAGTTTGAAGAATGGACTCAATCAGATCAGGTTTCATGGCGGTTATGGTTATTACCGTTTTTTGTCCAAGGAGTTTTGATTGATAAAGAAGTTTTGCTGTATCTTTGGATTTTAGTTTGTTCCAGCCTGGTTCAGTTTCAACAGGACTTGTCTTTTTATTGATTGTTCCATCTTCATTTAGATCAATAGCAAAGTAGGCAAAATGAGTAAGAGATCTGATATTTAGTTCTTCTGAGTATTTTAAATTCCAATAAGGGAAAAATCCGTAAATTATTTTTTCAGATTTTATAGCCGGTGAGTTGCCGATTAGACTCCCAATAAGAGCAACAGGACTAACTAAGGGGAGAGTGCTGTGCCAAATATAAAAAACAGTGATTGAAGAAAGTAGGATTCCTAGAAAAATAATAAGGAATCCTCGTTTACGGAACATTGGTCGGATTTATATTAAGAAAGTTTTTTGGAGTAATAATTTTAAATTGGAATTTTGAGTAATCAATGTTGGTTACAGGCCAAATTGTATTACCCTTTTCATCTTTTGGATAAGCACAATCGAGACAGAAATTTTGAGTAAATGGATCAGATACAATTGTGTGTTCCTCTAAATCGCGATCGACTGTAGTGTCTCCTTCTAGTATTGGGAACCTGTCTTCACGACGAACCCAGATTTGTTGTTTGGTAGGGAATCCTGATTGACCAAGAGGAAGATTTTTGTCAATGAAAAACTCGTTGTGTGACTCACATTGATTTGCTTCTTGAGCTAATAGTCCTGTTAGATTGCATACTTGAAAATTAGTGACGAGTTCTGGTTTAACTAAGGGCCTGTTTTTTACTCCTTTAAGAAGTTTTCTCATAATATCGTTCCAGATTGGAGAAGCTCCAGTAACACCTGAAGCAACATAACTCATCGATGAGTTGTCATTGTTTCCTACCCACGTTACCGCTAAGAAATCAGCAGTATAACCGATGGTCCAGTTATCTTTCAAATCGTTTGTGGTTCCTGTTTTGACGGAGACTGTTTGACCGGGGATGACTAACTCGTTGTTTGTTCCAAATGCTGCACTTCTAGCTCCATTATCGGCTAGAATATCGGAAATAATAAATGTAACTTCTTCAGGCAAGGTTACTTTTGGGTCGGTTGGTGAGAGATCTGTTTTTGGTAGAGACTGATTTTCCCAGAAATCCTTCCAGTTTTCTGGCATAACTGAAACAGTGTTGGCTATTTGTTCAGTGTCGATTTGTTCGAGTACTTTGCCAGTATAGTCTTCAACTTTTATGACTGAGATTAATGGGACTGTAACCCCAGAATTGGCAAAAGTACCAAAGGCTTTGGCCATGTCGAGCATAGTAACCTCACCTCCTCCTAAAGTTAGAGAAAGACCGTAATTGCTGGGGTCGGTCCATGTTGAAATGCCCATGGCTGACGCTGTAGCAATAAAAGGCTCTATTCCGTTTAAGGCGAGCTGCTTCACGGCGGGAATGTTAAGAGAGTTGGCTAGAGAAAGCCGCATGGAAACAGGCCCTCGAAAAGTGTTGTCATAATTTTTTGGACAGTATTGTCTTTGACCGGTTACACCGAAACAGGTTGGAAGATCAAGATATGTGGTGCTGGCAGGCCAACCCCTGAGAAGTCCAACGGCATAGTTTATTGGTTTGATTGAACTACCTGGTTGACGAAGGGCGGTGGTGATATTTACCTGACCATCGATTGAATCGTCAAAATAATCTTTAGAGCCAATAAGTGAGATGATTTCGCCAGTATTTGGTTTGGTTACGACCGCAGCACCATTACTAATTTTTAATCTTGTAATTTTTTTCATTTCAGCTGATAAAGAAGCCTCAAAGTACTGTTGGAGATCAAGGTCTAGTGTGGTGGTGACTCGTAATCCTCCTAGATTTACTTTGTCCTCGCCATATTTTTGGACTAGAGCATCACGAACCAATAAGGAAAAATGAGGGGCGTTGATAGAGATGTTTTTTTTGGCAAATTCTAATTTTTCATTTTTTGCAGTATCTGCTTGCTCCTGTGTAATATATTTATCTTCAACCATTCGGCGAAGCACTTCCTTTTGGCGATTTATTGCTAATTCTGGATTTGCTCCAAATGGAGAGTAACGAGTAGGAGATTGAGGTAAACCAACAAGTAGGGCAGACTCAGCTAAGGTGAGGTCTTTTGCGTTTTTACCGAAATAAGTATTGGCGGCGGACTCAATTCCATAAGCAGTGCCACCATAAGGAGTGTAGTTTAAATAAAGCTCTAAAATTTGATCTTTTGAGTAGGTAAATTCAGTAATGATAGAAAGGAAGGCTTCTTTGACTTTTCTTGTTATGGTGCGATTGTTGTCTGAGAGAAGAGAGTTTTTGACTAATTGCTGGGTAATGGTGGAACCACCAGCGAGACGTTGGCCTTTGAACACAGTATTGAAAACAGATCTAATAATTCCAGTGATATCAATTCCGTGATGATAATAAAAGTTTTTATCTTCTATGGCTAAAGTACCTTGCTTTACAAAGTTGGGAATAGTATCAAAAGCGATAGGAGTACGTTTGTATTCTGTATATACTTCATATAGAAGTTTGCCATTTCGATCAAGTATTTGAGTACTTATGGGAGCAGGCGTCTTGGTAAGACTGGCTGGTCCGGGGACGTCTTTGAGAAGGAAAGCAAGAGTAATTATGAGTAGACCAACAATAATTGAAGTGATAGAAATTATTCGAGATCGACGCGTTTTGGTGCACTTCTTGTAACTTTTCTCGATGGTACGTAAAAGCTGTTTTCTGGTAATAGCCATAGGACTCATTATATAGCTATGATACGATAGAAGGGTGAAACGACTCTGGTACTACTATATATATCTTGTGTTAGTGTGGGGAAGTTTTAGATATTTTATTCGCTTGCCTGAGGTAATTGAAGAGTTGTGGTTTAAACCTGTTTTGTGGCTGATTCCTTTGTTTTGGTGGAACTTGGCATTAAAGGAAAAAATTTTGATGTTTAGCAAAAAATGGGGAGAGAGTCTGTTTTTGGGACTATTAGTTGGAGTATTTTATTTTGTGGTGTTGAAGTTAAATAATGGTAGTCAAATTAAATTCGATATTAATTTAATAAGTGTGGCTATGGCAACGGCAGTGACGGAAGAGCTAACATTTAGTGGATTTGTGGCTGGATATTTAGAAAAAATAAGAAAGGGAAAAACAATAAATTTGTTAATTGTGGGTTTGATGGCTGCTATTATTCGATTACCAATATTATTCTTTGTTTATCAAGCTACTGGTGCAGAGATTTTGGGAGTTGTTCTAATTGCTGTAGTTAGTGGAGTAATTAATGCTTGGATAAGAATAAAATCTCAAAATGTAACAGGTTCAATTTTGGCTCGATGTTTGATGAATTTGGCGGCTTTGGGATAATTTGCAGAAGATTTTGCGGAGATTGGCCTTAATGATATTTTATGATGTATTAAGAAACAGTTGCATTGCTAGGGGTAGTGTTACAAGATGGATACCAACACTAAATATCGTGTAACAAAATGATTTGTCCATACTGCAATAACGAAGATACATCAGTTCTCGAAAGTCGTGGTTTACCTGACGAGGCAGGTATTCGTCGTCGACGCGAGTGCAAAAAATGTGGCAAGAGATTCACAACTCATGAGAGGGTAGTAAATATTGATCTTAAAGTAATAAAGAAAAGTGGAAAAATAGAGCAGTACGACAGAGAGAAACTTCTCAAAGGAATACACAAAGCTTGTTATAAAAGAAAGGTTGAGAAAGAAGAAATAGAAAATTTGGTCGATGAGATCGAAACAAAACTATTAAATAGAAAAACAGTAGAAATTAAATCAAGCGATATTGGCAAAATGGTGTTGTCGCGACTTCTCAAACTTGATGATCTTGCTTATATGAGATTTGCAAGTGTTTATTTGGATTTTGCTGACGCGAAGGAGTTTCAAGAATTTGTTGCCGGATTAAAAAGAATAACAGTTAATCATTAATAAATATTATGAAAAAAATAATTGAGAAAAAAATGAAAAAACAAAAGATGGCGAAACAATCAGTTTTGGTTGATGGAGATATTAGGATTGAAGTCCCTAAGACTGTTGTTAAAAGAGACGGTCGTGTAGTTCCTTTTGAAATTAAGAAAATTGAGAAAGCTATGTCGGCTTGCTTTAAAGAGTTGGGAAGAAAACCATCAACAGAGATTGCTGAACTTGCAGATAGAGTGGTTAATATCATCGGAGCAAAATATGATAAACCAACAGTTGAACAGGTTCAGGACACAGTAGAGATTGTTTTGCAGGCAGCTGGAGAGTTTGAGGCGGCCAAAAACTATATTCTTTATCGAGCGGAACACGCCAAAATGAGAGAGCTTAGACCTGTTCCTGTGGAGGTGGCAGAAGCTTTTGCAGAAAGTGATGTGTATTTTGGAAATCCAATACAAAAATTTCAGTTTTTTGATAAATACTCAAGATTTAATTATGATTTTGGAAGAAGAGAAACTTGGAAGGAAACAGTAAATAGAGCAGTTGAGTATTTAAAGGAGTTATCTGAAAAAAAACTTGATAAAAAGGTATATGAAAGGCTGAGAACTGCGATTTTGGAAATGAAGGCCACTCCTTCAATGCGTCTTTTGGCCATGGCTGGTCCTGCAGCACGACGAAGTAATATTGGTATCTATAACTGTTCTTACCAACCGGTAGATAGTATTGATTCTTTTGTGGAAGCGTTATTAATCTCAATGAATGGTTGCGGGGTTGGTTTTTCTGTTGAAAGTAAATATGTGGAGAATTTGCCTAGAGTAAAAAGACAAACAGGAGTAGAAATAAAAAATATGGTAATTGAAGATACTACTGAGGGTTGGGCTGATGCTTTAAGAGTAGGTCTTACCACTTGGTTTGATGGAGGAGATATTAAATTTGATTACTCGAAGCTTAGACCTGCTGGAGCTATATTGCGCGTTAAGGGCGGAAGATCTTCTGGTCCAGAACCATTGCGAAAAATGATGGAGTTTGTTCGCGAGAGAATCTTTGCAAGACAAGGCAGTTTCCTTCGTCCTATTGATGCTCACGATATTATGTGTGAAGTTGGAAGTGCTGCGGTTTCTGGGGGAATGAGGAGAACAGCTATGATTTCTCTTTTTGATTATGACGATAGAGAAATGAGAATGTGTAAGTCGGGGGACTTTGAACGAGACAATAGCCAACGATGGAATGCTAACAATAGTATGGTTTGGCCAGAATCTGGACTAACTCAACTGGAAATTACCAAGCAAATGCTCGAGATGGTCGAGTCAGGACGAGGCGAACCTGGTATTTTTAATCGACAGTCTGCGATTAATATGAGGCCGGCAAGAAGGAAAGCTGCAGATTTTGGAACCAATCCTTGTGGTGAGATAATCCTGCGTCCTTTTGGATTTTGCAATTTGTCGATTGCCATTGCTAGAAAAGAAGATACCTACGAAACACTAAAAGATAAAGTAGAGGTTGCAGCAATAATCGGTACTATTCAGTCTATGGCAACCAATTTCCCTGGTCTTCGTCCAATTTGGAAACAAAACTGTGAAGAAGAAAGACTGTTAGGGGTAGATATAAATGGACAGATGGATAGTCCTGTGGCTCAGGATCCAGCAGTGCAGAATCGTTTACGACAAGTAGCGATTGAGACAAATAGAGAGTATGCACAACTTCTCGGAATAAATGCTGCCGCAGCTGTAACTTGTGTAAAACCTTCTGGAAACTCTTCTCAGCTTTTTAATTGTTCTTCTGGTATTCATGCACGCTGGGCATCTTATTATGTGAGAAATGTCAGAGTGAGCACTCATTCCCCAATATATAAAGTACTGCGAGATGAGGGAGTTCCTATGGATCCGGAAAACGGACAGGATGCAGAGACTGCAAACACATGGGTTATCCATTTTCCTGTTAAATCACCTGATGGCGCTGTAACTCGAAAGAATTTTTCGGCACTACAACAATGTGAGTACTGGTTACAAAACAAAATTAATTGGACGGAACACAATCCAAGCGTAACGATTACATTTTATCCTGATGAAGTAATAGACTTGATCAAGTGGGTATGGAATCATCGTGATTTGATAGGGGGAATGGCCTTTCTTCCTGCTTTTGATGCAGCTTATGCTCAGATGCCGTATCAAGAAGTAGATCGTGAGGAGTATGAAAAACTTGCAGCTGTATTTCCTGAGATTGATTTCAGTAAACTTTATCGATATGAGGAAGAGGACTACACAAAGGCTGCACAAGAACTAGCGTGTGTGTCTGGTGCTTGTGATATAGATTACAGCGAAGGAAAAGTTAAAAAAATATAGCGTCTGATAATTATTGCGATATCAAGGCTCTCTCTGATACAATGAGAGAGCTTTTGATATAGTTATGGTGTTTGAAAGAGTATTTGACAAGTTCCTGAAAATAGTATTTAATGATATTAGGTAATTGTGATTACTATCAGTTTTTTGTTGACATTGCTAATGGTGAGTTTTGTGGTTTTTTTTCCTTCTTATCAATCTTTTTTGCCTTTTACACTTAAGTTAATTAAGTGGTACTTGTGTATTTAGAAGAGACAGTGCTAAGACAGTATAGTTTTCGTTATATTTTGCAGTTCTCATTATTTTTTTGTGGCAGTTTGCTCCTTTCGGTGTATTATTTTTGTATGAAGAGTAGTCTAGGAATGGTTTATGTTTTTGAAGGAAATGGAAAGGGAAAAACTAGTGCAGCATTGGGAGTTACTATTCGAATGTTGTTGCTGTCAAAGTCGGTAGTGTGGATCTCGTGGTTTAAGGAAGAGTCATGGAAAGTATCAGAAATGAATCTATCAAAGAAATTCAAAAATTTAGAGATGTATTGGATGGGAAAAGGTTTTTTTGGTGGTCCTGATGATCATAATTCGTTAAGCACTCATGTTGTGGCTGCTCAGTCGGCGATTAGTTTGGCAAAAAGTTTCTTGATCAATAAAACTAATAAGGATAAGCGTGTTGAATTGTTGGTACTTGATGAAGTAATTAAAGCTGTCAACGATAATCTTATTATTATTGATGAAGTATTGGATTTAATTAAAATGAGAGGTGAAACACATCTTGTATTGACAGGGCATGATTGTCCTTTGAAGATTAGAGAAGTTGCTGACCTTGTTACGGAAATGAAAAAAATTAAGCATCCCTACGATAAAGGGATAATGGCAGTTTCCGGACTTGATTTTTAAGGTATAGTTAAAGTATGCCTGCCGTAGGTAAGGAAATAGAACGCCCAATCACTCCAGAAATTACATCTCAACCCGTTGAGCAGGTAAGTTTTGTGGAGAAAGTGGAAAAGCAGGTTGAAACACAACAACCGGCAAGTACCCAACCTCAACAACCAACAGTAACAAAACAGAATGTAAACGATGATATGGGCAAAATTGTTTCTGCACAGTTTGCGGTTCAAACGAAACCTAACATCGTCTTACCTGAGAGTGAAGAGGAAATTGTGGAGGGTTTGAAACATAAAGTGTGGGAAAGTGCCCGCTGGCTATCTGAATGGTGTGTGATGATGATTAAAAAATATCCAGGAAGAGTTTTTTATCTTCCTCCTGAGACAAAATGATTAATAATTATAGTTATTGGATTCAGTACAGCTTAGTGATCATTTTAGGAATGATTTTGGTAATTGGTGCACTGATTGTGTGCTGGATGTTTTTTGTTGTTTGGCTTCGAAATAGAAATAGAGAAGAGGTGAGTATGAAATTTGTTTTATTGGAAATTGCGGTTCCAAAGGATAATGAGGTAAAAATTGATGCCGTGGAACAAATGTTTTCTTCGTTGTTTTCGTTAAAAAGAGGAGGTTTTTGGCAAAAATTTAAAACACAACAACACATATCTCTAGAAATTGTAGGAAAGAAAGAAGATATTCGTTTTTATGTATCTTGCCACAAAGACAACATGGAGCTTGTGGAAAAAACAATTGCAGGTACCTACTCGGGAGTTCAAGTGAAGCAAGTGGACGAGTACAACATATTTTATAAAGATGCTTCAGTAGCTTTTGCTGAACTATCTTTGAAAGATCATAGTTTTAAACCAATTAAGTCATATAAAGAGTTGCCTGTTGATTCTTTGGCGGCAATAACAGCCTCAATGGCAAAATTTGGAGACAATGAGGCGGCAGCAATTCAAATAATTATTTCGCCAGCGGAGTCCACTTGGAGTAAATCTGGGCACGGATATATTGCTAAGATCAAAAAAGATGAAGCAAATCCTGAGAAGGCCAAGTTTAAGATGAATCCTCAGGAAATGGAGGCAATAACCAATAAATGTAATAAAGTAGGGTTTTTAACCAGTGTGAGAATGATTTGTATTGCTCCTAATGAAGGAATGGCTAAGGCTAACTTATCTAATTTGAAGAGCACTTTTTCTCAGTTTGATGGAAGCCAAAATAAATTTTCTAGTCGAAAAATTAGATTGAAACAGATGTTTATGACTGACTTCCTATATCGTTATCAGAATCTTTGGGGAAATAATTCAGTGTTGTCGACGGAGGAAGTAGCTTCAATTTGGCATCTACCAAACAAAACGATAGATACTCCTCATATCTATTGGCTGACAGCAAAAGCTGCTCCAGCTACGGGAGGATTCCCTGACAATGGATTGTGGCTTGGTAGATCAATTTATCGAGGGCAAGAGCGAAATATCTATATGGGAGATCGTGATAGGATGCGCCACATGTATATCATTGGAAGAACTGGTACTGGAAAAACTGAGTTTTTGAAATCAATGATAATTCAGGACATGAGGGCAGGCAGAGGACTGTGTTTCTTGGAGCCTCACGGCGAGGGAATTGAAGAGTTAATGGAGTTGGTGCCTCCTGAGAGAGCCGAGGACGTAATATTTTTCGATCCTTCGGATCAAGAGAGACCGCTTGGATTTAATTTGTTGGAGGTTAATAACTACGATGAGATGTATCAAGTCGCTTCTTCAATCATCAATTTGATGTACAAGTTGTTTGACCCTCATCGCACAGGTATGGTTGGTGCTAGGTTTGAGCATGCTGTGAGAAACGCTATGTTGACTGTGGCTGTGGTTCCTGGAGCAACTTTTATTGAGGTTAATAGAGTTTTAACGGATCAAAAATATGTTCAAGAAATCCTTCCTCTTGTTAAGGATCCTATTGTGAGACGCTATTGGACTGATCAGATTGCTCAAACCTCTGACTTCCACAAGAGTGAAACACTCGACTATATTTCATCTAAATTTGGCCGATTTGTAACTAATAAAATGATTCGAAATATTATTGGGCAGTCGAAGAGTACTCTAAATTTCCGACAAGCAATGGATACTGGAAAAATCGTATTTTTGAAACTTGCCAAAGGTCTATTGGGAGAAGAGGATGCAAGTTTCTTGGGATTAATCTTGATCCCGAAAATCTTGGCTGCGGCACTTTCTCGACAAGATATGCCAAAAGAACAAAGGAGACCGTTTAATCTGTATGTGGATGAGTTCCAGAACTTTGCTACGCCTGACTTTGCTCAGATGCTTTCCGAGGTACGTAAGTATAATGTTTCTTTAACTCTCGCTAATCAGTTTGTGAGTCAGCTGGATGAACAGGTCAGGGACGCCATCTTTGGTAATGTGGGTACTTTAATGTCTTATCGTGTGGGTATGCAAGACGCCTCTATTCTTGCTAAGGAATTAGAACCGACCTTTAATGAGACTGATTTATCAAATGTTCCGGCCAGAACAGTGTATGTAAAGACGATTGTTAATGAATCACCAGTACCACCATTTTCTATGAATGTTGAGCGTGATTTGAGATCTGAGAAGGCAATGGGTAGTCCAGAAGTATCTAGAATGATTAAGGAACTATCTCGATTGAAATACGGTAGAGATGTGGCTGAGGTGGATGAGGAAATTGAAAAAAGAAGTAAACTTTAACTCGAAATGGTAGAATATTGCAGATTGGGCCGATAGCTCAGCTGGTTAGAGCGCGAAGCTTATACCTTCGATGTCCCAGGTTCGAATCCTGGTCGGCCCACTTATGAAAGTTAAAACAAATAAAATTAAGATTAAGAACGATAAAATCTTGAGATTGGCACAGCCCGATGAAGAACTAAATGATACGGCTTCAAACATGCCTTGGTCGCAGGAAATGGTGATTACTGGCAATATGAATCTTGGAAAAAGTGGTAATCCAGTTACCATATATGTAGAAGATGAAGTGACAGGAGAACAGTTGGAAGTGTCTGGAGTACGCAACGCTTTTTTGATTGTGGAAGATACTAGAAAGTCGACCTCCGGATGGTTGGCTTTGGCTGTAGGGTCAATGGAAAAGATGGGCGAGGTGCTTGGATTCTTGTCTCAAACAACTTTGGAAGCATTAAAAAAGCTAGTCAACAAGGACTAGCTTCTTTAATTGACTAAAGAGACTTTTTAAAGGTCTATTAGTTTTGGTTTATCCTTTGCAGGCTTTTCAGAAATAAACTCAAGATACTTTTCGGTGGTAGACAATCTTTTGTGTCCAACTAATTTACTAATGTAGACCAAAGGACTACCAGAAGTAAGTTGCTGAGCGATAAAAGTGTGTCTTAAGTCGTTTACTTTAGCGTTTTCGATTCCAGCGATGTGGAAGTATCTATCAAGGTTGGAACGAATGTTTCTAATTAAGAAAGCATTTCCTGTCTTGGTAATGAAAACGTATGTGTTTCCGCTTTTTGGACGAGTTTCCATGTAACGAGCGAGTGACTCTTTAACCGGTTGGTTCAAAGGAATGACACGCTCTGGGTGAGATTCGTAAGCGCGGATGGTGATTTGGTTACTTGTGAGATCAATATCAGAAATCTTAAGATTAGCCAACTCAGAGATACGCATACCAGTTTGGAGCAAGAGCTCAACAATAGCAGCCATTCTTAAATCTTCACGACAGGCATCACGAAGAGCACGGTACTCGATTTTATTTAAGATACGAGGTGGTTTGATGTCATATTTTGGATGAGTAACGTTGGTAGCTGGATTTTCAGAGATAGCACCATTGGCAATAACATATGCGAAGAATGATTTAATGGAGTTGATCTTTCTAGAAATTGATTTGGTGGTGTAGTTTTGGGCCGAAAGACTATCCTTGAAAGAATCAATATCTTCTTTGGTAACCTCAGAAAGATTGTTCTTGTCTGATTTTGCTACAAAATTAGCTAACTGCTCAATGTCTTTAGAGTAGGCTAAAATGGTAGCAGAAGCTCTGCCTTGGGAAGCCAAATGGCTTTTGAAAGCAGTGATAGCTTGTTTGATGTTTTGATCAATTTGTTCCATAATTGGTACTAAATTATTTATGGCACCTATTATAACACTCTAGGTTATAAAAATGCAAGTAGTAAATCGAGGAAACGAAAAAGTATATAAAAAGGATTGGATCAAGGCCATAATTTTAATTATTGCTTGGATGCTTATTTTTTCCTTGGCAAAAGACCTTTGGCAGTTAAAAAAAGGGTATACACGTATTGAAGAAGCAAAAATACGTCTTCGAGAAGAAGAAGTAAAGAACCAAATGCTAAAGGATAAATTGGAACTGGTAATGACGGATGAATATAAGGAAAAAATAATTAGAGAACAGTTAAATATGCAAAAAATTGGCGAAGTGGTTGCAGTGTTACCAAAAGGGGACCTGTTGAACTCAAAAGAGGCCACAGAAGGAGAAAAACAGGTTAAAAACTGGG
>CAZMCB010000020.1:0-3951 GCA_964564895.1 uncultured Pseudomonadales bacterium
CTAGAACATTGACCTCAAGAGCTTTTTCGAGCTTGCCTGTAGCAATGATTTTGAATCCACGTTTGGCTTCTTTATCACTAGTTTTGAATGTTTTAGCTAGAAGAGCAGAATCGATAACATCTTTGTCGTTGAAATACTTGGAAAGAATGTCGAAGTTAACGGTGATTGGCTGAAGCTTGATTACTTGGAATCTGTGCTTACCTTTGATGAAAGGTGTACGACGGACGATAGGAAGCTGACCACCCTCAAACCACAATGGGATTACTCCACGGGTCTTTTGTCCTTTTTGTCCACGACCGACGGTGTGACCACCGACTCCGGAACCAAAACCTCGACCAAGGCGTTTTTTGCCTGTTTTGACTGATTTGGGAAGATTAGATAAGTTCATAGTATTTAGGCTTTTGTTTTAAGTTCTTTTAAGAGGACGTACTTTTTGGCGAGAGACTCGACTTGTTTTAAAGCTTTGAAGGTAGCTCGAGCGTTGGTGGTTTTGTTGTTTGAACCTAGGGCTTTACACACGATATCGGTTACGCCTGAAGCTTCTAAGACTGCACGGATGGATGAACCGGCGATGATACCAGTACCTTTAGGGGCTGGGCGGAAAAGGACTTTGGAGGCTCCGTATTTACTAATGGTTTCGTAAGGGATGGTTCCGTTGACTAAAGGAACCTGAACGAGATCACGATTACTAAGACGAATAGCTTTTTTGATAGCATCGGCAACGTTTGGGGCTTTGGCTAAACCTAGACCAACTTTTCCTTTTTTGTCACCGGTTACGACTAAGGCTGAAAAAGAAACGTTTGAACCACCTTGTGTTTTTTTACTAACACGGCGAATCTGAAGTACTTGTTCGAAACCATCGGACTGAGGACGATCTCCTCTTCCACCACGATTGTTGTTTGAGTTATTTGAAGGATTCATATAATTTAGAATTTAATTCCTGATTCACGAACGGCCTCGGCTAAAGCCTTGACACGACCATGGAAACGGTAGGATCCGCGATCAAAGACGACATTTTCGATCTTGGCTTCTTTGGCGGCTTTGCCCAAGAGAGTACCAACTTCGGTGGCTTGAGCTAGCTTGGTTCCCTTGAAAGATTTAAGAGTCTGGGAAGTGACAGCTGCCAAGACATGGCCATCTTTTCTAATAATTTGAGCCCCGATGTGCTGATTTGATCTCAGTACAGTAAGACGAGGCATTGTGGTTCCGGCTAAAAGCTTGGCACGAATACGGTGCTGTCTTCTGGCCTTAGAGGTTAAGGTGTTTTGAATCATTTTTTGTTAATAAATTAATTAAGCGGCGGTTTTGGTTGCGGTCTTGCCTTGTTTCTTGATAACCACTTCATCGGAGTAACGAATACCCTTGCCCTTGTAAGGTTCTGGTTTCTTTAGCTCGCGAATGTTGGCGGCAACTTGACCTACTAGTTGTTTGTCGATTCCTGAAATGTGGATCTTGTCTTGACCTTCGACAGTGATGTTTACACCAGGAACGTTTTTGAAGATGACGGGGTGAGAGAAGCCTAAGGAAAGAGAGAGACCGTTACCTGAAGCGGCGACACGATAACCTGTTCCTAGAAGCTGAAGATGTTTTTCGAATCCTTCGGTGACTCCGGTGACACAGTTTTGGGCCAAACGACGGGCGAGACCATGAAGAGCTCTGACTGCTGGAACGTCGTTTTCGCGAGTAAAGTTTAGGACGTTATCTTCTTGTTCAACGTTAATCCCTTTTGGAACAACTGACTCAAGTGTGCCTTTTGGGCCGGTGAATCTAAGTAGACCGTCTAGTTTTTCGACTTTGACAGTTTCAGGGAGATATAGTGGTTTTCTTCCAATGCGACTCATATGTTTTTACCAAATTTGACAGATAACTTCACCACCGAGATGTTTTTCTCGAGCGGTTTTTCCAGTCATGAGACCAGATGATGTAGAAACGATAGTTGTGCCGGCGCCTGAGAGGGCTTGGGGAATAGAATCGAAGCCGGAGTAGATACGGACACTGCCCTTACTGATACGTTTGATACCGGTAATTGCGGGAAGGTCTTTATCAAAATAACGAAGAGTCAAAATAATTTTCTTGGAAGGCTTGGTGTTTTCGACTGAGTAGTCGACGATGAAACCGTCGGCCTTAAGAAGTTTGGCGATTTCCTCAGAAATGATAGTGTGTTTTGCAACAACGGTGTCTTTCTTGGCCATGTAGCCATTTCTTATAATTGTGATGAAGTCTGCGATTGTATCCATATTATTTTGACATTTTGTAAACGCCTGGGAGTTCACCTTTGTGGGCTAACTCTCTGAAGCACAAGCGGCATAGTCCGAAGATGCGGATAACACCACGAGGTCTGCCACAGAGTTGGCAACGATTGTGATCTCTGGTCGAGTGACCGACGAGTCTTTTTGATTTTTCTATTTTGCTTGTTTTAGCCATGTTTTTAGCGTTTTAGCTTTCTTTTGTAAAAGGCATACCAAGAGCAGTGAGAAGCATCAGGGAAGAAGCAGCGTCTTTGGCACTTGTTGAAATAGTAATTTCCAAGCCTTGAATCCTGCCTATTTTATCATATTCGACCTCAGGAAACACGATTTGTTCTGAGAGACCTAGAGTGTAGTTGCCGTTTTGGTCAACTGTTCTCTTGGAAACTCCCTGGAAGTCTTTGATACGAGGGAGAACAATGGAGGTTAACTTTTGGAAAAAGTCGTACATACGATTGCCTCTTAAAGTGATTTTGAGTCCAACAACTTCACCTTCACGAAGGTTAAAAGCGGCGATACTCTTTTTGGCTTTGGTTTCAAGAGGAGTTTGGCCTGTGATAGTAGCCATCCAAGCCTTGGTCTTTGTGAGAAGCTCTTTGTCGGTTTTGAAATCTTTGGAAGAAGTGTTGATGGTGATTTTTTCGAGTTTAGGAGCAGCTTCGATACTTGAAAGACCGAGGTCTTTTTGTAAAGCTGGACGAATTACTTTTAGATAGTTTTCTTTTAGAGTTTGTGTCATTTTTTCTTGGTTTCACTGGTGATAACTTGGCGGCAAAGGTGACAGACTCTGACTTTAGGAGTTTGTGAAGCGTCGAATCCAACTCTAGTGGCTTTACCACAACTTGGACAAACGAGAGCGACTGAAGCTGTGGAAATAGCTCTTGGTAGAGTTACTATTGAACCTGCTTCGTTACCTTTGGGCTTGATGTGTTTTTTGTAGACATTGAGACCTTCGACTAAAACTTTTTGATCTTGAGGAAGAACTTTGAGGATCTTGCCTGTGCGACCTTTGTCTTTACCGGCGGTGATTTTTACAGTGTCGTTGATTTTGAATTTAAACATATACTTTTTAAACGACTTCGGGTGCTAATGAAGCAATCTTGGCGAATCCAGCATCTTTTACTTCTCTTGCGATGGGTCCAAAAATACGGGTACCGAGAGGTTGCTTTCCGGCAATCGAGTCAATAATAACAACGGCATTATCATCAAAACGAACGTAAGTACCATCAGGACGACCAGTTTCCTTGCGGCAACGGACGACGACTGCTTTAACAATCTGTTTGTCTTTGACAGTACCGTTGGTGTCTGCACCTTCTACGGCTGCAGTGACAATGTCACCAACAAAACCGAAGCGTCTGTGAGAACCACCATGGACTAGAATGACCTTTACGAGTTTGGCGCCGGAGTTATCGGCTACATTGAGGACGGATCTTAGTTGAATCATATAACTTTAGTTATTTGCCAATGTTTATTTTTACTCATAGGTCTGATCTCTTTTAGCTGGACACGATCGCCTTCTTTGGCGTCAATTTCGTTGTGGGTGGTGTATGACTTGTTGACCTTGATACGTTTGAGGTATTTAGGATGAACTTGGAAGTGAACCACGTCAACAACTGCAGTTTTCTGCATTTTGGCACTTTTGACGGTTCCGATTAGTTGTTTTTTCATGTTATTTTGATTTAGTTAAAAATTGTGCAATCTGAAC
>CAZMCB010000020.1:3961-12399 GCA_964564895.1 uncultured Pseudomonadales bacterium
AACTTTAATCTTTTTGTGAGCGTTGGTGTTTTTTTCTTGTCCTGCTCTGATCTTAAGTTTGATATCAGAAAGCTTGATTTTGAGCTCGTCCAAAGTTTGTGTGGTTGTTTCGATCTTGGTATTAGTCATTGTTTTTTTCTACGAATTTGGTTTTAATGGAGATTTTGTGACCAGCAAGACGAATAGCTTCTTGGGCGACTTCTCTACTTACACCGGAAAGCTCCATAAGGATCTGACCAGGTTTTACTACGGCTACATAGGCTGATACGTCTGATTTTCCGGAACCCATACGTGCACCAGGGGTTTTCCAACCAATTGGTTTGTGAGGGAAAACACGAAGGAAGAATTTACCTACACGTTTGGTGTGGTGAGTGATGGTACGACGAGCAGACTCAATCTCGGCAGCTGTAAGCCAACCACAACCCTCGGTTTTGATACCGTATTCTCCGTAGGCTAGAAAATTACTTCTGGTGGCAACTCCACCCATGGAGCCTCGGAATTCTTTTCTGTATTTGCGTCGTGCTGGTTGTAACATATTCTTTTGTGTGTGTTTTTAGATGATGATATCTCCGGTATAGATCCAGACTTTAATACCAACATAGCCTGAGCGAGTTAGAGCTGGCTTTTCGACATAATCGATGTTGGCACGAAGAGTTTGGGTAGGGATACGACCCTGTTTGAATTTTTCAGTACGAGCAATCTCGGCTCCATCAATACGACCAGCGAAGACGATTTTGACACCTTTGGCTCCAGCGGCCATAACCTTTTCAATTGCTTGATTGGCGGCACGACGGAATGGATAACGGTGTTCAAGCTGATTAGCAAGACGATCAACGATGATGCCGGCTGAAAGCTCTGGATTTTTGATCTCCATGGGATGGAGATTAACTTTGATAGCGTTTTTGGCTTTGAGATCAATTTTTAAGAGTTTTTCAACATCTTTTTTGAGCTGTTCGAGAGAAGAGCCACCACGGCCGATGACGACACCAGGTCGAGAAACATACATATAGATATCAACGGTGTTGATACTACGTTTGATCTCGATGGTGGTGATACCGGCGAGTTTGAGCTTGTCCTCTAGGTAACGTCTGATAGTGTTGTCCTCAAGAACAAATTTGGCATAGTTTTTGAAACTACTGAACCAAACTGATTTAGTAGGAAAGATGTAGCCGGTTCTAAAGATGGTTGGATTGACTTTTTTACCCATGTTTTATTTTGTTTTTTTAGTGGTAGCAACTTTGGCCTCAACTTTTGGAGTTGCAACAACTTTTGGAGCTGCGACTCTTAAATTTAGGGTCAAGTGAGAAGAAATGCGCTCATAAGGCTTGGTTTTGCCGCGGCCGCCGATGTGAGCACGTTTGATGGTGCGACCTTTGGTGGCGAAGGCTGAGTCGATAATGAGCATGTCGGGTGAAGTTTGGTTTTGAGAAACAGCGTTACCAATGGCTTGTTTTATAAGCTTGGCAATAGGGTCTGAGGCTCTTTTTTGGATAACAGCAAGCTGCTTGATGGCCAAGAGAGCAGGACGACCAACGATGGCCTTCAAAATAAGGTTGGTTTTGCGAGGTGAGGAAAGAACGTGACTGGCTCGCGCAACGATAAGAGTAGATTTTTCTTTATTTGTAGCCATATGTTTTTAGGTTTTAGTTAAGAGTCTCTTGACGATACGTCCGTGGCCTCTGAAGTTTCTGGTGGAAGAGAACTCGCCTAGACGATGTCCAACCATGTCTTCGGTAACGAAAACATCTTTGAAGACTTTACCGTTGTGAACTAAAAAAGTGTAGCCAACAAACTCTGGAGGGATCTGTGAAGATCTGGCCCAAGTTTTGATGGGTTCTTTTTTACCTGATAGCTTCATCTTCTCAACTTTGGCGATGAGGCACTCAGCAACGTATGGTCCTTTGATCGTACTTCTGGACATAATTAATGGTTATAGCGATGTTTAATAATTGATTTATTACTGTATTTCTTTTTGTCTCTGGTTCTCTTTCCCATTGTTCTCTTACCCCATGGGGACTTAGGAGATTTCATACCGACACCAGAACGACCTTCTCCACCACCGTGTGGGTGAGAACGAGGATCTTGGGCGACACCACGGATTTCAGGACGGCGACCCATGTGACGGGCACGACCAGCTTTACCAATGATTTCTTCTTTGTGATGTTCGTTGGTAACGACGCCAATGGTGGCTTTGCAAGCACCTTTGAAGATGCGGATTTCTCCTGATGGAAGCTTAACGGCTACGTTTTCACCTTCTTTGGACTGAACTGTGGCTGCGTTTCCGGCACTTCTTACCATCTGAGCACCTTTTCCAGGGGTGATTTCAAGATTGTGAATCTGAATACCAACGGGGATGTTCTTAAGAGGCATACAGTTTCCAACTTTGATTTCGGCGGTTTCGGCAGAAACGATGACGTCGCCTACTTTAAGACCCGAAGGGGCAATAATGTAGTCTTTGACACCATTTCCATAGACTAAAAGAGCGATATCGGCGGTACGATTTGGGTCGTATTCGATAGAAGCCACTTTGGCAGTAAGCGTGACATTACGTTTCCAGTCTATATGACGGAGAAAACGTGTTTCACGACCACCTTGATGGCGAACTGTTATTTTACCAGAAAAGTTGCGTCCTGACGACTTGGGATTTATTTTTTTGAGTTTTTTGGGTGCAATTGTCTTCATATTCTTTTAGGACTTTACTGTATTAAAGAGTTCAATTTTTTGACCGGCTTTGATTTTGACGATAGCTTTTTTATCAACAGGGAGGGTAATGTGGCGACCAGTTTTTCTTGATCTTTCTGGTCTGGAGCCATGCTTGACGGTGTTGATACTTAAAACGTCTACTTTGAAGAGGTCTTCGATGGCTTTTTTGATCTGATATTTACTAGCGTCTGGAGCGACGTTAAAAACATATTTATCAAGAGCGGAAAGAGCGTAACTCTTTTCGGTAACGACCGGACTAATAATAGTGTTTTGGTGAATTAATGGTGTAGACATATTATTTTGATTTGGTCGTCTTAACTAATTTGGTTCTTACTACTAGATGAGCTAAAGCACTTGGAGTAAGAACTAGTTTTGGACTTTGAACAACTTTGTAGACATTTAAACGATTGGCAGAGAGAAGAACAACATTTTTTAGATTGGAGACAGCTTTCAAAGTTTTTGGGTCTTCGTTAAAGTGGACTAGACCTAGCTTGTCTTCACCGAGGAGCTTGAGAGCTGATTTTGTTGAAGAAGATTTGATAGCAGCAGTGTCTAGGACTGAAAGACGTTCTTCTTTGTTGTAGAGAGATAGAGCGCCGAGAAGAGCTTTGATCTTCATCTTTTTGTTTAAAGATTTTGAAGTGAGTTTTAGACCACGAGGACCGAAGGTAACACCTCCGCCGACAAAAATTGGAGCAGATTTGGCACCGTGACGAGCATTTCCAGTTCCCTTTTGTTTGTAGACTTTGTGTTTGGTGAGATCAATTTCTCCACGAGATTTTGTTTTGGAAACTCCAGCATGAGAGTTTTCTTGGTAAACGTAGATTGCTTGAGCCAAAAGACTAGGTGCAACTTCATGGTTGAAAACTGAAAGATCTGCTTGGCTTGGTGTTTGAACTTTTTTAGTAGCCATATTTATTTAATAGTGATCTTGGTAACAGCACCACGGCAGCCAGGGATGGCGCCTGTGATTTGAAGAATGCCTGTGGTGGCATCAAATGAGTGGATTTTCAAGTTTTCGACGGTGACGTTGACGTCACCCATGTGACCTGGCATGTGTTTGCCTTTGACAACTCTACCTGGAGTGGTACCTCGACCAATGGAGCCTGGGGCACGACCTCTATCGGATTGACCGTGAGTGCGTGGACCTCCAGCAAAACCCCAACGTTTCATAACACCGGAAGTGCCTTTTCCTTTGGAGGTGGCAGTAACGTTGACGATGGCGCCTGGGATAAGAATTTCAGATAAGTTAATTTCTGTGGTGACTTCGTCAATCTCTCTAATTAATTTAGGAGTGACTCCGTAACCTACTTTTTTAAGAAAACCGGACATAGGTTTATTGGCTTTCTTTTTGTTGCCAATGCCTAGAACAGTAGCTTCATATCCGTCTTTTTCGATTGTTTTTGAAGAGATAACCACGTGAGGATCTACCGTGAGGACGGTCAAGGGGATCCGCTTACCTTCGACGAAGGTCTGAGTCATACTCTGTTTGGTTGCGTATACTTGTTTATTCATTTTTTTATTAATATTGTTTTCTACAATCAAAATCCGCCCCCGATATTTCGGAGAAACCGAAAAACGGGAAAGGGAGTTTTAATTATTTAAAGATAGCGACATTTAAGTTACATCTTGATTTCAATACCAACACCGGCAGGAAGGTCGAGGTGCTGTAGTGAATCAATAGTCTTGTTAGTTGGGTTCACGATATCGATGAGTCTCTTGTGTGTGAGGATGGCGAACTGTTCGCGAGCATCTTTATCAGTGTGAGGAGATGAGTTGACGACGATAACTTTCTTCTTGGTAGGTAGTGGGACAGGACCAACCACCTGAGCGCCGGAAACTAAGGCAGCCTGAATGATTTTCTTGGCGGCCTCATCGATGACACGATGATCGAAAGATTTTAGTTTGACGCGGATTCGTGGTTGGTCTGTCATGTTCAAGAAGTTTAAATGTACGATTAATTGGTATCGTTTTTAGGCGATAACCTTGGTAATAACACCAGCGCCGACTGTTAGACCACCTTCACGGATAGCGAAGTTTTGGCCATCGATCATAGCGATAGGCTGGATAAGTTCGACAGTCATCTTGGCGTTGTCACCAGGCATGATCATTTCAACACCTTCTGGGAGTTTGACCTCACCAGTAACATCGGTGGTTCGGATAAAGAACTGTGGTTTGTAGCCTGTAAACATAGGAGTGTGACGGCCACCTTCATCTTTGCCTAAGATATAAGCCTCGGCTTCGAATTTGGTGTGAGGTTTGATTGAACCAGCTTTGGCCAATACTTGTCCTCTTTGGACATCTTCTTTTTCAATACCACGAAGGAGAAGACCGACGTTGTCGCCTGCTTGACCTTGTTCGAGCTGTTGGTGGAACATTTCAACTCCAGTGACAACAGATTTGGTGGTGTCTTTGATACCGACAATTTCAATTTCGTCTCCGATTTTGACAATACCGGCTTCAATACGACCGGTAACGACTGTACCACGACCCTTGATTGAGAAAACATCTTCAACAGGCATGAGGAATGGTTTATCGAGCTCACGAACTGGATCTGGGATCCATTCATCAATGGTGTCCATGAGTTTCATGATTCCGTCTTGGGCTGTTTTGTCGCCTTCGAGAGCTTTTAGGGCGGAAACACGAACGATAGGAGTGTTTTCTTCGAAGTGGTTTTTGACCAAGAGTTCGCGAATTTCCATCTCGACTAATTCGAGAAGTTCTTCATCTTGAACAGCGTCACATTTGTTTAGAGCGACGACCAAACGTGGAACGTTAACCTGATGAGCCAAGAGCAAGTGCTCTTTGGTTTGAGGCATAGGACCATCTGTGGCGGCGACAACTAAAATACCACCATCCATCTGAGCGGCACCGGTGATCAAGTTTTTGATGTAGTCACGGTGACCAGGACAGTCGATGTGTGCATAGTGACGTTTTGAAGTCTCGTAAGGAACGTGAGAAATGTTGATGGTAACTCCACGCTCTCTCTCTTCAGGAGATTTATCAATCATGTCAAAAGGAAGTGCTGTAGCAAGTCCTTGAGCAGCTAGGGTTGTAGTAATAGCAGCAGTTAATGTGGTCTTACCGTGGTCAACGTGACCGATAGTACCGATATTAACGTGGGGTTTGGTTCTTTCGTATGTAGCCATTTTTATTAATTTTTTTTAATTATTTATAATTCGCTTTTTCAAGCCTATTTATTTTAGCAGATTTTACTCTATTACGCTGGATTTTTCAATAACTTGGCAGCAATACTGTTTGGAAGCTCTTGATAATGACTTGGTTCCATGTAGTAAGAGGCACGTCCAGCGGTGAGTGAACGGATGGCTGTGGCGTAGGCGGAGAGCTCGGAAAGAGGAACTGTAGCAGTAATAACACGAGCATTTCCACGTTGGGCGGTACCACCAATTTGGGCACGGCGAGCTGAAAGATCTCCAATAATGTCACCCATGTTGCCTTCTGGGGTAGTGACTTCGACCTTCATAATTGGTTCGAGAACGACAGCTCCGGCTTGTTTGACAGCATCTTGAAGAGCCATTGAACCGGCAATCTTAAAGGACATTTCGGAAGAGTCGACTTCGTGGAAACTTCCATCAACAACGGCGACGTCAAGGTCGACCATGGGGAAGCCAGCAATAATACCATTGTCGAGAGCTTCACGAACACCTTTTTCGATAGGATTAATGAATTCGCGTGGGATTGTGCCTCCAACAATTTTGTTGGTGAAAGTGAATCCTTCTCCACGAGGTTTGGGTGTAATAACGAGAATACAGTGTCCGTATTGACCACGACCACCTGACTGGCGAATGTATTTGCCTTCTCCACGAGCTTCTTTGGTGATGGTTTCGCGGTAAGCGACTTGGGGAGCACCGGTTGTAGCGTCGACTTTGAATTCACGACGAAGACGGTCGACAAGAATTTCCAAGTGAAGCTCACCCATTCCTGCGATAACCGTTTGACCAGTTTCGTGGTTGGTTTTGATCTTGAAGGTAGGATCTTCTTCGGCGAGACGGCCCAAAGCTATATCAAGCTTTTCTTGATCGGCTTTGGTTTTTGGTTCGATAGCAAGGGAGATAACTGGATCTGGGAAGTCGATTGATTCGAGAATAATTGGATGTGCTTCATCACATAAAGTGTCTCCTGTCTTTGTAGCTTTTAGACCAACAATACCGACGATTTCTCCTGCTTTAGCTTCCTGAATTTCTTCACGAGTGTTGGCATGCATAAGCATCAAGCGACCTAGACGTTCACGCTCGGATTTACTGGCGTTATAAACGTAGGAACCAGCCTGAATCTTGCCTGAGTAAAGACGGACATAGGTAACTTTTCCAACATGAGGATCTGCCTGAATCTTGAAAGCGAGACCGACGAAAGCTTCGTCAGTACTTGGTTTTCTAGACTCAACTTCACCTGTTTTTGGGTTTGTTCCGGTAGTATCAACAATATCAAGAGGTGAAGGAAGGAAATCGACGACAGCATCTAGAAGAGGTTGAACACCCTTGTTTCTAAGACAAGAACCTGGAAAAACAGGGACAATTTCATTGGCAATAGTTGCTTTTCGAAGAGCTGTTTTTAGGGCGGCCATGGTTGGCTCTTCACCATTTAGATATTTCTCCATTAGTTCTTCGTCTGTTTCGACGATGGACTCGACGAGTTTGCTTCTTTCGGCTTCACAATCTGCTTCCATATCGGCTGGAAAACCATCAGTTACATCGTATTTGGCGCCGGTTTCATCACCTTGCCAGATAATGGTTTTCTTCTCGAGAAGCATAGCAACGCCTTTGAAAGTGTTTTCGACACCAATTGGAAGAGCGAGAATGGCGGTTTTGGCACCTAGTTTTTCGTGAACATCTTTGATGGTAGCCATGAAGTCGGCACCCAAAACGTCCATTTTGTTGACTAGAGCAATACGAGGAACTTTGTATTTGTCAGCTTGGCGCCAGACAGTTTCTGTTTGAGACTGAACACCAGAGCCAGCATCAAGAACGATAATGCCTCCATCAAGAACACGTAGAGAACGCTCAACTTCGGCGGTGAAGTCTACGTGACCGGGGGTGTCGATGATGTTGAAACGGCAGTCATCTTTGATGTTTGAATCAGCAAGAACAGGAGTCCAGAGAGTGGTGGTAGCAGCAGAAACGATGGTAATACCACGTTCACGCTCTTGGTCCATCCAGTCCATCTGGGTATCACCTTCATCAATGTCACCAATTTTGTATGTTTTACCTGTGTAAAAAAGAATACGTTCTGTGGTGGTAGTCTTTCCAGCGTCGATGTGAGCAATGACACCAATGTTTCTAACACGATCTAATGGAACTTGTTTTGAGGTGGCTACGGCCATACTTTTTGAGTTTTTATTTAATTATTTATTTAGACGAACGAAACCTGTCCTTTTTGGACATAATTTCACGAGCTTAATTTTACCACAACTCCTATAGCAATGGTAAAGAGAGAACCTACAAAAAAACCTTCCTAATAATAGGAAGGTTTAAATAGAAATCGATGAGATAGGTAGCCAAGAGAAAAAATCAAGGCTGATACTCCACAAGAAAGATAAACAAGTATAGGCAAATGAAGTAGTTCTAGGGCTATGCTGGGAAGGATAAAAAACTTAAAACCGACGAGGCTTGTGTAGTCTAGAAGCCCAACAGCTGCGCCAAAACCACATATTAGGCTCAAAATAAGGTAATAAATAAACCTTTCCAACTTGTTTTTTGCGTAGTGATCGACAATAA
>CAZMCB010000021.1:0-12094 GCA_964564895.1 uncultured Pseudomonadales bacterium
ATTCGCACTTTCCCAAGGAGGAAAAATGGATCTCAAGATTGCTCTACCCTTTATCCCGGATGTAATAGAAAAACCCCTGTACAATTTATTCAAACAGATTAAGAGCGTACTTCATTCATCAGACTCACACCAATCAGATTTTAAGATTTCCGTCATCTTTTCAGGAAACAAGACTGTTTCATCTCCGGCAGAAATGGACCTCACTGGCGGATCTTTGACCAATCCGCACTCCACGATCTTCGTTTATTTTGATTCTCAGTACATCAATCTTGAAACGCTTATCAAAATCGTCGACGTTATTCAAACCTGGTTAACCATTGACAAATATCCTAATCACGACATTGTCTGCGTCCCCAGTATCATTTTCCCAACCTAGCTTACTAACTCCCCTCACGGGGAGGTTTTTATTTAGAGTAAGATAAAACTAAATGTTAAGACCAATCAAAATTCTTCTTCTTTTTGAGATAGGTCTATTAGCTGGTATTTTTCTCGTATCGCCAAAAACAAATCCCAAAGTTCTTCCCATCTCCAGCCATCTTCCTGATCTTTCAATTTCCAAAAAGGAAAGTACAAAAATCTCGATTATCTTTACAGGTGATGTCATGCTCGGACGCTCTGTTAACACTCGTATCCAAAAATTTGACGACCCAATCTGGCCTTTCAAAAATATTGCTACATTACTCTCTGAGGCAGATGTATCTATCATAAATCTTGAGTCTCCATTTGTTTCCGACTGTCAGCCAACAGACACAGGTATGATATTTTGTGCTGATCCAAAAAGTGTTTCTGGCTTAGTTCATGCCGGAGTTGATTTCGCGTCACTTGCCAATAACCATTCAGGGAACTACGGTCAAAAAGGACTAGAAGAAACAATTTCAGTATTAAACACAAATTCTATTACCCCAATTATCCAAGGAAAAACTGTCTTTAATACACTAAAGAACACCAAAATTGCCTTACTCGCTTTTTCTGATCTTCCTCAGTTAGATGAAAACAAAATGACAACTCAAATTACTGAAGCCAAAGACTCGGCAGACATAGTTGTCACTACTTTTCACTGGGGGTGGGAGTATCAAAACACTCCAAACTCACGCCAAGTATTTTTGGCCCATCTAGCCATAGATTCTGGTGCCGATATTGTTGTAGGCCACCATCCTCACTGGACTCAGACAGAGGAGACATATCTTGGGAAGCCTATTTTTTACTCACTCGGCAATCTTGTTTTTGATCAGATGTGGTCCGAAGAAACCAGACTAGGGCAAATTCTTAAAGTAACTTTTGAAAATAAAAATATAATAAAAAAAGAAATATTTCCAGTTAAAATATTCGATTACGGACAGCCTAATCTAATCAATTAGCCTTTGCGAGGGTGTTTCTCAACGAAGTCTTTGATATAGTCCAAAATATCCACAGTTGTATTCCAGCCAAGCTCTTCTCTAGCCTTCATCGGCGCTTCTCCAGACTCAGCTCTCCCCGAGTATCCCTCGATATACTTCATTGGTCCACCAAAAGCTTTAGCAATTTCCACAATTGAGTATCCTTTTGTATTTCCTAGTGTGTATCCATCTCCACGACCGCTTTTTGCAGTCTCAATAATCCCTCGAGCCAAGTCACCCACATATGTAAAATTTCTTTTTTGTGTTCCGGGTTTCACTACTGTCAGGGGCTCATTATTAAGATACTGTTGCTCAAATTTTGCAATCAAAGTTGCATATTCCCCAACCCCTTTTTCGCGAGGTCCAAACGCATTATAAAAATAACAGATGGCATAAGGCAGGTCATACCAGCGACCATAGTCGTTAATAAGATCTACGTTGGTAGCTTTAGAAAAAGAATAAGGATTCTGGTGCCGTCCATCACCTTCAATGGCAAATTTGGTGCTCGAAGCTGCATAAACCAATTTACCAACCCCTCGTTTGCGGCAAAACTCCACTACTGCAAAAGTCCCCACGATATTCATATCAAATACTTTTTCAACATCATCAAAAGAGGGGGTTATTCTTGCATACTCACCTAAGTGAAAAACCACGTCAGGTGTTTCAGGGATTAGTTTTTCAATATCTTTTGTGTGTCCATTTCGATACTCAGCGCCAGGGATATGGTTTTCAGTACTGCCATTAAAATAATTATCCAAAGAAATTACCTTGTTATCTTTATCCTTAACTAGCTGCTCGATGATGTGAGATCCAACATGCCCAGCTCCGCCTGTTACTAAAATTATCATTACTGTTATTTTAACCTAATTTGATTTTTTCTCTTTCTCTGGTATTACTAAAGTAGTATGAAAAAATTATCGCAACTCTTTGCTTGGTTTATTCCGGCATATTTATTTATTACCCTTGCTCTTTCTCCGGCGAGTGCTTTTTTTGCCCAGTCTGGTGAGTCTTTAGTCATTCCCAAAGATAATAAAATTGACGAAGCAGCCTTCTTGGCTGGATCTACTCTCACCATAAACCCTGATATTAATGGCGACCTTTACTGCGCTGGTGCCGATATCACCATTAATGGCAATGTCAAAGGTGACATCATTTGTGCAGGCCAAAGTATCAAAATCAACGGCAACGTAGATGGAAACATTCGTGTAGCTGCCCAAAATATTGAAATCGCCGGAACAGTTTTAAAAAATGTTTCTGTTGTCGCTCAAGGATTGTCGCTTGGAGCCAAATCAAACATCAAAGGCGACGTTTTCTTTGGAGTCCAAAATGTAAATCTTGGTGGAGTCATGGGACGTGATCTGGCCGGAGCAGGAGAAAGTATCAATATCACCGGCTCTCTTCTTCGAAATGCTACCGTAACTGGCACAAATATCTCAGTTTCAGAGACTGCCAAAGTTGGCGGCAATCTTGATTACTATCTCGAAGAAACTTCAACTGTGTCAGTTGACCAAAAAAATGTCAAAGGTACTATTACAAGACACGATATCAAAACGCCTTCAAAGCCAGAGGTGAAAAAAGAAGACATGGTTAGATTTGCAGGTGAAGCAATGGTGTATAAAACTATCTTTGGAATTCTGTCTTTTGCAGTCCTTGGTTTGTTCCTAATTTATCTCGACAGAAAAAATACAGAAAAAAGAATTGCCCAAATTTCAGCCAAGCCATTAGTCTCCGGTTTGATTGGTTTTGCAGTTCTTATTACAGCTCCAATTGCACTAATAATAGTCATGGTTACTCTCATCGGTATGCCTTTGGCTATGATTTCTTTATTTGTTTACATTATTGCTTTAATCACAGCTTCCCTCTATCCATCAGCAATATATGGAAAACTAGTATTAGAAAAAGTCTTCCAAAAAAAGAACAGCAATCTATACGCTCAAATGCTCCTTGGAGTCACCCTATTAGGGCTAGTATCCATTATTCCCGTCGTGGGCTGGATGATTGCCTTTGCTTCGTTCTGTATGGGACTAGGAGCCTTTCTTGTTTCTCTTTCTCCTGAAATGAAATAAGTGTAAGATGTCGGCATGGAGAATGCCATTGAAAAAAAAGAAAGACTTACTGTAAGTGTCTCCTCCGCAGTTTTTATTGAAGATGAACAAGGGAGGCTGCTGTTAGTCCAACAGGCGGCAGAAAGGAAAGGATGCAAATGGGGGCCTCCAGCTGGTGGGATAGAACCTCACGAGAATCCAATTGATGCAGCTCTCCGTGAGGTGAAGGAAGAACTAGATATCGATATCGAATTAATAAATTTGTTGGGTATTTACTCTGTAGATAGAGGTGAAAAAGCATCGGGGTTAGGCTTTGTATTTAGAGGAAAAATTATTTCTGGAAAAATTAATCCCAAAGAAGGAGAAATTAATTCTTTTCGTTTTTATTCTCCTCAAGAAATCGAAGATTTAATTATTAATGATCAAATTTACAAACCTGAATATAATCTTGATGGAATTCGAGACTGGACAAAAGGTGTTTCTTTCCCTTTAGAAGTACTAAGACTCAGTTATTAGTTTGTTTTTTTAATACTGTTTATTGACCTCAATATTTCAGAGATTATTCTTTGAAAAACAGATAATTCGTTTTGGGTTTCATTGATAGTCTCGGATGTCTCAGGGAATGAGGGAACATCTTCGATTTCGAGTATTTTCTCTACCTTTACAGGACCTTCTGAAGGAATCAAGTCGGTAAACACTACCCTTCTGTCAGGATAGTTATCATCAATTTTATTCCACTCACCTTCACAGGTAATAATATTTAGGTGCGCTCGGTTATCAGTTGAATAAAATACTGAAGTTGCATCCGCATCTCGATCAAATAATCGAATTGATCTTACAGCAAAAGCCAACGTGTTATCAAAGTCATCGACAATGTACACCTTATCTCCAACTTCAAGTTTATTTAAGTCATAAAACACTTTTGGTACTCCATCATCAATACCAAAATGTCCCCCTATTACTGCACTGCCTTTTTGACCAGGGATAGTGCCAATTGCAAACCATGCTACATTTTCACTACCAGCCGGCACATCCATTCTTCCGTCGGGAGTGATATATGCATCCTCTATCGCGGAGTCCACTCCAATACTTGGTATTTGTAATCGAACCGGCAATCCTCGTGGAGTACCAGATTTTCTAAACTCAGAATATGCATCAGAATCAGTCACTTGTCCTCCAGGAAACATTTCAACGGGAAATTTCCATCCAAGCGACTTGTCTGTAAGGGCATCGCTCGTAATATTTCTTTTAGGTAAAAATAGCTGGTTTCTAAACATCATCACTCCACCAAACGTAATTAAAACAATAAACAATACAATCAGATATTTTTTTGGATTCATTACTCCAGATATATTTTTCTAAATACTGGTGCCATCTACACTCAATAATAACAGAATATCAAGCCCAAGCAGTAAAAATAAATACAAATACTCCATCTCAAAAAAGTCGGGGTGTGGAGAGTTGAACTCCAGCCGTGCGGCCCCCAGCCGCAAATACTACCGTTATATTCAAGCATCATAACGAAGTTATGAGCGAATATAAGAGGAAGCGGAGTTTGGATATTTCAATAATCTTATTATTGAAAAGAAAACGAGCAAGCTCTTATACTACAAATTGTGAAACGTTGACTTATGAAAAAGTCGGGGTGCGGAGAATTGAACTCCGGTCGCGCGCACCCCATGCGCGCATACTACCGTTATACTACACCCCGAAACGAACATGCCTATTATACCCTATTGCAAAAAGTCAATTGATATCTATAATGATTTGTAGATTAGTAAAAAACCCGAAAGTCTATGCCTAAAAAAGCAAAAGAAGGAAAAGCAAAAGTAGTCCAACAAACCGATAACGACGCCCGTCTCACGGCAGTCAAAATCGCCATGCAGCAAATCACCAAACAATTTGGTGAAGGCGCTATTATGCGTATGGGCTCCGACAAAATCAACGAAAAAATTCCAGTAATTTCATCAGGCTGTTTGAGCTTAGACCTAGCGCTGGGTATTGGTGGCTTCCCCAAGGGAAGAATCATTGAGATTTACGGTCCAGAAGCATCAGGAAAAACTACTCTAGCTCTACACGTAATTTCTGAAGCCCAAAAAGCAGGCGGTGTCGCCGCTTTCGTCGATGCCGAGCACGCAGTTGACCCAACTCGTGCCAAATCAATAGGGGTAGATCTTGATAGTCTACTGCTATCTCAGCCAGACAACGGTGAGCAGGCTCTAGAAATTGCCGAAACTCTTATTCGTTCGGGTGGTGTCGATGTAGTCGTTATTGATTCAGTCGCCGCTCTTGTTCCCAAGGCCGAGATCGAAGGAGAGATGGGAGACGCCTCTATGGGTATGCAGGCAAGGCTCATGAGTCAAGCCCTACGTAAGATTACCGGAGCAATATCCAAGAGCAAATGTATTGTAATTTTTACAAATCAACTGCGTGACAAAATCGGTGTTATGTTTGGTAATCCAGAAGTTACTACGGGAGGAAAAGCTCTCAAGTTTTACGCCTCTATCCGTATAGACATGCGCAAAATTGGTAATATCCAAGAAGGCGATGAAATAATTGGATCTCGTCACCGCGCCAAGATAGTCAAAAACAAAGTTGCCTCTCCATTCAGATCAGCAGAGTTCGACATCTTAAATGTTGGTGGTATTAGTAAATTAGGAGATTTGCTCGACACCGCCATAGCTTACGAAATTGTCGAAAAAGCCGGTGCTTTTCTCAAATATGGAGGCGAAACAATAGCCCAAGGTCGCGATGCAGCCAAGGCTATACTCTCTGAAAAACCAGAACTAATCGAAAAGATAAAGAAAGAAGTCATTGCCAAAGTCAATGCCGGTGCAACCATCACCAAGTGATATTCGTGCCAGTCTTATAAAATATGCGGCCTTTTGTCTCAGCCGTAGGCCATATTTTGAGGAAACTATTCGTCAAAAATTAGTTTTAAGGTCTAAAAAGCTCAAATTTACAGATTCTACAAAGGTAATAACGAGCATTCTAAAAGACCTCAAAAAGGCTGGTTTCCTTGACGATTTATATCTCGCCCAAGCATATGTAAGGCGCCAGCTAGATAAGTGTTATGGTCCGAGAATAATTAGCCTAAAACTATCTAGATTGAGGCTAAATAAAGACACAATTGATACTGCTTTGGAGGAAGCCGACATAGAAAAACAACTCGAATCTATAAGAAAATTCGCCCTCAAATATCGAAAATTAGACAAATACAAACTAACTTCAAAGCTGTATTCCAGAGGCTTTGGTTCTCAAGCAATAAAGAAACTATTTGACGTGGAGTATCTAGAAGACTAAAATATGGATACTAATCTAAGAAGTCTATCTTAAAATTACGCAATGTACGATCTAAGCTATACCAATAAAATAATAACTCAGTCGATTCTCGGCTGATTTTGCGTGGTTTCCGGATCTCTTTTTAGACTAGGTTTAATATTTTGTATATAAACCAATGTCTTTACTATCAATTTTCAAAACAAACCTGTTTAAGGCTTCGGGAGCACCAGTATCTCCTGCCAAGAAGGAAGTTTCTGCTCCAGTTACCAAAAAAGAAGAACCAAAAGTTGTCCAGTCTTCAGTCGACACCGCTGCCATTATCGCCCAAGCTACATCTCAGGCTCAAAATCAAGCTCGAGAAATAATTTTGGCCGCCAAAGATGAGGCTTTCAAACTCAAAGACCAAGCCATGAAAGACACTCGTATCCAACTTGAGGATATCGAAGTTCGCGTCAAAGCACTTGCCCAAAAACAGCAAAGTCTTCAATCTCTTGAAGATCAAGCCAGAAAACAAAAACTCTCCTTAGATCAACTACAAAAAGAAGCAGAAGATGCAAAGGCAAAATTAGCTGATCAAGAGGCAGCTATGGGGAAAAAACTCGAGAAAATCGCCTCTCTTACTACAGAACAAGCCAAAAAAGAGCTTTTAGCTCAAGTTGAAAAGGGATCATCTCAAGAAATTGCCAGAATCATCAAAGAGACAGAGGAAAAAGCCAAGATTGAAGCAGAAGATCTTGCCAGAGAAATCCTAGTTGACTCTATGCGTGCAGGTGCTACAGACTATGTTGCAGAGTACACTATTTCCACAGTTCCAATTCCAGATGAAGAAACCAAAGGCCGTATCATCGGTAAAGATGGTCGAAATATTCGTATCTTCGAAAAAGTCTCCGGTTGTGATGTCTCCATGGACGACTCTCCAGACGAGGTCAAGCTTAGTAGTTTTGATCCAGTAAGGCGAGAAATTGCTCGTGTTACTTTAATTCGATTAATTAAAGACGGTCGTATTCATCCAGCCCGTATCGAAGAGTACTTCGACAGAGCCAGAAGAGATGTCGAGCAACTCATGTTCCAAGAAGGCCAAAAACTTTGTCACGCTGTTGGTGTCTACAACATGCCTCGTGATGTAATCGCCGTTTTGGGTCGCTTCAAATTCCGCACTTCATATGGACAAAACATGATAAGTCACACTCTAGAAGAAACCAGAATTGGTATCAAGCTCGGAAATGAAGTCGGAGCCAATATCGACACCATTCGTCTTGGATGTCTCTTGCACGATATCGGAAAAGTCATAGAAGGAGAAGGAAACCATGTCGAGTTAGGCGTCAATTTCTTAAAGAAATACAATCTTCCTCAGACAGCTATAGACTGTGTAGCTCAGCATCATGAAGACGAAGAATTTAGCTCAGTTGAGTCTATGCTTGTTTACATCTCTGACGCTATCTCAGGTTCTCGCCCAGGCGCTCGTCATGAAAACACAGAAGAGTATGGTAAAAGAATCAAGCAGCTCGAGGAAATTGCCAAGAAACATCCTGAAGTTGAAGATGCTTATGCTATCTCCGCTGGTCGTGAAATTCGCGTGATAGTCAATCCTGGCAAAGCTGGAGACGATCAACTTCCAATTCTTGCTCAAGCTATTCGCGATGAAATTCGCTCAACAATGACATTCCCAGGAACAGTCAAAGTAAACGTTATTCGCGAGACTCGCGCAGCCGAGATTGCAAGTTAACTCTTGCCAAAAAGGTGCTTTTGATGGTAACATCAGCATAATTAATTAACAATGATGCTGCCCAATCACCATAAAGAGGTGAAATAATATGACCAAACAAACACTGATCGGAATAGTGTCCAAAAAGGTGCACTTAACAAAAAAGGCAGTTAAAGAAACCGTCGATACATTCTTCGATGAATCTATCGTTGCTTTAAGCAAGGGTGAAAAAGTTGTTATTTCTGGTTTTGGAACATTCTATGTTGGAAAAGTTGATGACAAACAAGTTGTTCCTTTCGGAAATGAAGGCAAGAGACAAGTAGTCAAAGGACACAAAGTAATTAATTTTCATGTAGGTAAACCTTTGAAAAAAAAGGTTTGGTAAATGCCATCGGTATATATAAAAACTTTCGGTTGTCAGGCAAATAAATCAGACTCTGAGAGAATTCTCGGGGATTATGATGCTAGAGGGTATAAAGAAACAGAAAAATGGAAAGAATCTGATGAGATAGTTATAAATACCTGTGCAGTTCGTCAATCAGCTGAAGATAGAGTGCGCGGTTTTCTTTTAAATGTTAAAAAATATTTTGAAGATACCAAAAAAAATAAGCCAAAAATAATTCTCACAGGATGTATGCTTCATTTTGAGGAAAAGATAATTAGAGATCTTCTCCCAGAAGTTGATGAAATTATTCCTATTGCCGAAGTTGGTTTTAATCAAAAAACGATTAGAAAAGATACTGAAAGTGCTTTAATTCCGATCTCTACAGGCTGTAACTCTTTCTGTACATACTGTATTGTTCCATTTTCAAGAGGACGAGAAAGATCTCGCCCGATGGACGATATTCTTAATGAAGTAAAAAGTTTAGCAAAACAAGGTTATAAAACAATTAATCTAATTGGCCAAAACGTAAATTCATACGGGCTTGAAAAATCAGGTATAAATTTACGAAAACTGTATTTAGATAAAGAAAATTTCTCTGCCAGTTCAATCCCAAGCAATGAGTCTCAGTATGAAAAACCAATTAGTACACCCCCCTTTGTTTTATTGTTACAAGAAATAAGCAAGGTTCCAGGAATCGAAAAAATTACATTTTTTACAAGTAATCCTTGGGATTTTTGGGACGAGCTAATCGAAGAAATCGCCACAAATCCAAAAATTGACCGATTTATCCATCTTCCAGTACAGTCTGGTAGTAATCGAATTTTGAAATTGATGAATCGTGGATATACCAGAGAGTCTTATCTCTCTTTAGTAGAAAGAATCAGAGCCAAAGTTCCAGACGTTGTTTTTGGTACAGATATTATCGTTGGTTTCCCTAGTGAAACAGATGATGATTTTAAAGACACTCTTGATCTCGTAAATAAAGTTGGTTTTAAGGTTGCGTTTGTTGCTAGATACTCTCCTCGCCCTGGGACAGTTTCATTTAAGCTGTATCCTGACGATATCTCAGCCAAAGTGAAGAAAGAAAGATGGGAGATTCTTGATCAAGTAGCCAATAAAAACAATCTAACAGACAGACCATTAATTCCATAGGCTATGAAAAGCAAAACAAATATTGTTGTAATCTGTGGTCCAACCGCTTCAGGTAAAACCGATCTAGCTCTTCAATTGGCTAAAGAATTTAAAAAGACAAATATATTGTCAGTTGATTCAAGACAAGCGTACAAAGATTTAAGTATTATCACAGGCAAAGATATCCCAAACAATCTTCCAAAGGGGATTAATGTTTTTGGTCACGATATATTTACCTCCAACGAATCATCCAATCTTGGAGAGTTTGTTCGATACGCTCAAAAGATAATAAAAAGTTCTATCGAATCTCAGATTCCTCTAATAATTGTAGGGGGAACTGGTCTATACCTTAAAGCGATTGCTCAAGATCTTTCCTTTGTCTCTATTCCTCCAAATCAAGAACTAAGAAAAGAGCTAGAAAAGTTATCTCTTTCAAGTCTCCAAGATAGATTAAAAAAAGAAAACCCCAAAAAATTCTCCTCCATGAATCACTCAGATATTATGAATCCACGAAGATTGATAAGGTACATCGAAATTTCAATGTCAAAAGTGTCCCCACGTCAATTAATTAGTGATAATAAAATTGAGTTTCACTGGATTGGATTAATGCCAGATAAAAACATTTTAAAAGACCAAATACAAAATCGAGTTAATGAGAGAATCAAAAATGGAGCTATCGATGAAGTAAAAGCACTTCAAAAAAAATATCCAGACAAAGCACTACCGATTTATTCTAGTCTGGGAGTGCCGCAGATAATTGACTATCTCGAGAAAAAAATTACCAAAAATAAATTAGTGGAAATTTGGACCAATGCTGAGGTTGATTATGCCAGAAGGCAAATAGTTTGGTTTAAAAAACAACCGAACATTCTTTGGTATGATAAAGATATCGATAAATTAAAGCTATCGCAAGAATTGTTCAAAAAATATCAATAAACATGTTAAAAAAACGCCGTATTATCTTTGATATATCAGTTGCAAGTATTATCTGGATTTTATTTTCTCTTGCCGTTGTGTTTAGCGTTGTCAAACTGCTCGACATAATTGCTTTACTTTTCGTTTCCATTTTAATTACTTTGGCCATCTGTCCTTTGGTAGACTGGTTTGAAAAACACAAGATAAAAAGAGGTCTATCCTCAATCGTTATTTTGCTCTCATTTTTTGCTTTGTTAATTACTTTAATTGTTTCAATAGCTTCACCTTTGTTATCTCAAACAGAGCAATTCATTCAAAAACTTCCTGCGTTAATAGAGATGGTCAGTCCGATTAAATTTGAGGTTAGCTCTTTCTTGCCAGAGATGTCTCAAGTTCCCAATCAAGTTTTCAAAATTGCCATTGGCACCTTCTCAGGTTTTATTACAGTTTTTGCCGTCATTGTTCTAAGTTACTACATGACCCAAGAAATGCACAAACTTAAAGATTACTTCCTTTTTTGGTCTCCCACAAAAGGCGAGAGATACAACGCAATAGCAGAAAAATTAGAAGTAGAGATAGGTCACTGGATAAGAGGAGAGATGCTACTAATGCTTATTGTTGGTGTCTTAAGTTATATTGGATACCTCATCATTGGACTTCCTTATGCCATTGTTCTGGCTGTTATAGCAGGATTACTTGAGCTTATTCCAAACATTGGGCCTACGGTCGCTACTATTCCAGCTGTTCTCGTTGGCTTTTCAATCTCTCCTGCTGCAGGAATCGGTGCCCTGATTGTTTCCATAATTGTCCAACAGCTAGAAAACAACATCATTGTTCCAAAAGTTATGCAAAAAAATACGGGTCTGAACCCTATTATTACTTTGGTTGCAATTATGATTGGACTAAAGCTTGGAGGACCTTTGCTTGCTGTTTTATCACTCCCAGTAATTCTCTCAGCTAGAGTAATTTTGGCTCACGTAAGACTAAACTCAACCACCAACATACCCGAAATTCACTAATTTGTCCGCCTTTGGCGGAAACCCTTTCGGGGCCCCTGGGTCATAGTAAGCCGGATTCTGTCTAGGAGGAACATCTGTCTAATGCTCGAGACTTCTGGGACGGAAAAGATACCTTAATCCCAATTCGTCGATTGCAGCGGGGCGGGTTACCACTAGTTTGGAATTACTTCCAGACCATCTCTTGTAACCAAGAGCGTTTCACCTTTATTCGTCTCTGTGGCCCTATCGCGCCTCTC
>CAZMCB010000022.1:0-11701 GCA_964564895.1 uncultured Pseudomonadales bacterium
AGCTTCCCGTCAATTATTTCGCTCGTCTTATATTCTTTTTTACCATCGTTGAACCAAGGGAAAACCATAACAACAAAGCCTCCCGGTTTGAGAACTTTCAACCAATCCTTAAGACATCCAAGGTAGAGTTTTTCAAGTCCTGGAACAATGTAACGGATTTCATCTGGTCGGAATTTGGATTTTCCCAAGAATGGTTCGGTGACAATGGCATCGATGTTTTGAAATTTTTCAGATAAATGTGTGGCATCTAATAGCTCAACTTGACCGGAAAAATTCATTGATTGAAGATTTTCGATGGTGTCTTGGACTTGATTAGCAACAATGTCTGTTCCACCTATTTGGTATCCAACCTCAGCGGCTTCAACTAATACTCTTCCGGAACCACAAAAAGGATCAAGCAAGATTTTTCCTTTTGGATCTAGAGGTACTAAATTAACCATACTTCTGGCAATTTTTGGAGGAAGCATGCCTGCATGAGGATCAATGTGAGGCATGTGACGATCTTTTTTGATCCAGTGCATGAAATTGTGAGCCCATACTGTTTGCCAAACTTGATTTTCGACAGTGTCAAGGAAAAATTCGTCAACTTTATGTTTTCTATTTATCACTGGTGAGACACCAAACTCATCTTTGGCAAGAATGAAACGACCTTTTTCAAGAAGATTTTTGACCTCTCCGTGAAGTTTATCGAGGTTTTCTCTTTTTCCTAAGTTACTAATTGAAAAATTCTTGGCTTTGATTTGATTGGCAATAGACTTTGCATCGGTACTGACTCCTTCAAGAAGGACGGCAAGCTTGATACTGGATCCAAGCTTTTCGGCAACTGCTTTTGCTTCGTCAATAGAGTCCATCGAAAAACGATAAACATTAGGGGAAATTTGGGTCGCCTCCTTAATTTGGACAGACACTTCTTCTGCCGCCAAAGTATTATTGGCTCCGACGAACAATATGAATTGCATTTATTTTGGTTTAAAGGTTTATAGCCTTGACAGTGAGATAACTTTCGGACTGTCTGTGACCAAGAACTTTTCTATATCTAGACTTGGCTTTAAATTTGGCTACACGGATTTTTTCACCACGGCCAGTGCTGTCTAAGACAAGCTCGACTGAAGCCTTTTCTACGTAAGGTTGACCAATTTTGGTTTCCTTGCCATCGTGAGTTAACAAAACCTCGGTGACCTTTAGAGAATCACCAACTTTGGTTTCAATTTTCTCAGCTGTAATTTTGTCGCCTTGTTTTACCAAGAACTGTTTTCCGCCAAGTTCAATGACGGCATATATATTTTTGTCTTCCATGTGCGCAATTATATCTCAAAGGGGGTGATTAAATCAAGCTGACGTAGCTGTAGCCCAAGAAGGATGGCAAAACTTAGTAAAGAGCTGCCTCCATAAGAAAAAAGTGGCAGGGTAATACCTGTTACTGGCATAACTCCTAGGTTCATTCCGATGTTTACTATTGTTTGAAAGGCCATAATACTGAAAACAGATAATGAAACCAAGGAAGCTCTTTTATCATGCAGAATTTTCCCTGTCATTAAACAGGTTTTAAAAATGAAAAAATACGCAGCAAGTAAAAAGGATGCTCCCAGTAAACCAAACTCTTCAACAAATGAGGCAAAAATGAAGTCGGTGTGTCTCTCAGGTAAAAAGTTTAGATGAGACTGGGTTCCAAGCTTGACTCCTTTACCAAATACTCCTCCTGAGCCGACAGCTATAGTTGCTTGTATTACGTTGTAACCAGCTCCTTGGGGGTCTTTGTATGGGTTAATGAAAGTTTCAATTCTTTGTCTTTGATACGGCTTAAGTAATAACGATTCGATTGGGATGATGACTGCAAGAGCTAACGCAAGAACGATAATCAGTTTTTTTAAGTGACCTGTAAACACGAGTAAGGCTAGAGGAAGACAGGCCAAAGTAAGAGCTGACCCAAGATCTGGTTGAATTGCAACCATAATTACAGGGATAAATGCCAAGAAAAGAAAAACTAAGATATCTTTCCATTTTGTTATCTTTTTTTTGGATAAGTATGAAGCAAAAAATATTGCCAACATTGGTTTGATAATCTCTGAGGCCTGCAAATCAAAGAATCCTAAATCAATCCAACGAACAGAACCTCGAATATTTTTTCCAATAAGCATGGTTAGCAATAAAAGAAAGATACTAAAGATATACAGTCCTGTGGAAATACTAAAAAATGTTCTCGTATCAATTCTCGATAACAAAAAGACAATGATAATTCCAGCAATAACAAATTCAAACTGAGTAAAAAATAGATCCGGTGCCGTACTCCATATAGTAACTAGACCCAGTATTAGTACCAGAAGCAAGGCGGCGATGAATAAGCCTTTGTTTGGCCGCATATTAATTTGATCTTACTACTTTGAGCTCTGGACCTTTAATTATTTTGGAAACAAGTGCTTTTCGCATGATTTCTGTTTCGTATTTTGCCGGCCAGTCTGGCAATTCAAGTTCAATCACTTCATCGAGGCGACAGTTTGCCTGTTTTCTTGCTTCTTGGATTGATCTTACGATTTCTCTGGCTAGACCTTTGTCTTTTAGATCGGCTGTTATTTCTAAATCGTATGAAACTGAGTCTTTTCCTTCTGCAAAATAGACTTCTTCTACATTTAATTCATCTTTAATTAATTGAAGTAGATCTTTGTTTTCTTTTAGTGAAGAATATTCTCCCTTGACTGTAATAGATGCTAAAGCCTGCTTGATAGGAATTAAAATATTTTTTCTTTCTCCATTCCCCATTTCACAAATTTTTCGTACAAGTACCATTTCTGCAAGTAAATCTTTATCAATATCTTTGTCGTTTGGTATTGCTGGCCAGTCGAGTAAGTGAACTGACTCCTCTCCAGTTAGATGACGATACAAATACTCAGAAATAAATGGAATGATAGGAGCTGATACTTTAAATAGCGTATTAAAGACTGAATACATGGTGGAGTATGCAGCCTCTTTATCTGCCTGATCTGGTGCGCTTGGTCCTACACGGTCTCTCGATCTTCTGATGTACCACGTTGAGAGATCTGATATGAAACTCTTTAGAATACTAACTGCTTTTGGAATCTGATAATCACTTAGATTTTTGTCCATTTCCAGTACAGTTTCGTCTAGGCGAGCTAGTACCCATTTATCCAAACTACCAAGTTCTTTGGTCGTTATCGTCTTTGATTCCCAGTTATCAAGAGATGCGTATGAGACGAAGTATTTGTAGGAGTTCCATAGCAACATGAGAGTTGATTTAAGCTCGTTGGCCCAGTCTTCCTCGGACACGATGATGTCTTGACCGAGAACGATAGGACTTCCCATGAGATATAGCCTTAGAGAGTCTCCTCCAAACTTGAGAAGCGAGTCTTTCGGGTCTGGAAAGTTTCCTAAACTTTTACTCATTTTGTGACCATCGGACCCCATGATGACACCGCTTACAACAACATTTTTGAAGGCTATCGAATCCTTGATGAGGTTGCTGACAACATGAGTAACATAAAACCATGCTCTAAGCTGGCCTGTGTACTCAGTGATAAAGTCGGCAGGAAAACTGTCATTAAATTTTTCTACATTTTCAAATGGATAATGAACTTGGGCATAAGGCATGGAGGCTGACTCTACCCAACCATCTAATACATCAGTAATTCGCTTGGCTTTTTTGCCACACTTGGGACAAGTAAGTAGTACTTCATCGATAGCTGGCCTGTGAAGATCGGTTACCTTTTGACCGGACATTTTCTCGATCTCGGCAATTGATCCTGGAACTATCGTCTCACCACAAGTACACTCCCAAACAGGGATTGGAGAGCCAAAGAAACGTGACCTACTAATACACCAGTCTGGTGCGGCTTCGATACTTAGCTTGAAACGACCATCTTTGAAGTGACTAGGCACCCAGTTAATATCTTGATTAGTCTCAATTAATTTACTCTTTATATCTTGAATATTGATATACCAAGCAATTTGGCTTTTATAGAGTAAAGCTGTTGCACACCTATGACAATGTGGATAACTATGAGTAATCTTTGTACTCTTCAAAACCAATCCTCTATTTGTAAGGTCTTCAAGCACGTATTTGTCTGCTGCTTTGAAGTATTTTCCCTGCGCAACAGTAATCTTTGGATCCATAGTACCTGTGTCATCTACGGACTCACCCATAGATAACTTGTGCTTCTTACCGAGCTCTGTATCGTCTTCTCCAAAACCTGGAGCTATGTGAACGATACCGGTTCCATCTTCCATAGAAACAAAGTCGGCTGCATAAACATGGTAGTCTGCATTTGTATATTCGAAGTATGTATAAAGTGGTTCATATTCTTTGCCTACTAACTCACTTCCCTTGAACTCTTTTAGTACCGTGAGATTGTCTGATCCTAGAGCATGCTCGACGCGAGCCTTGGCGAGGATGTACTGAACTCCATCTTGTTCTACCAATACATAATCGTCTTTTTCTGAAACCGCTAAAGCAAAGTTACTTGGAAGTGTCCATGGCGTTGTTGTCCAAGCCAGGAAGTATTGATTCTCTCCTTTGACTTTAAATTTTAGAAAAACAGATGGATCTGTGACATCCTTATACGAGTTATCCATTGCTACTTCGAAGTTACTGATTGGAGTAGAGCATCGAGGACAAAAAAGAGAGACTCTTTTGCCTTTGTAAATATTGCCTTTGTCGTAAAGCTGCTTAAAAACCCAGATAACAGACTCCATATATCCGATGTCCATTGTTCTGTAAGAGTTTTCCATATCCACCCATCGACCTATTCTGTCGACATACCATTCCCATTCTGAAGAGACATCTTGAACATATGTTTTGCAGGCTGACACAAACTTATCAATTCCAAGAGTTTCAATCTCCGTTTTTGTATTGATTCCGAGAAGTTGTTCTACTTTGTTTTCGGTTGGCAACCCGTGACAGTCCCAGCCCCATACTCTATCTACATGCTTTCCCTTCATGGTTTGAAAACGTGGAACAACATCTTTGATGATGGAACCTAATAAGTGACCGTAATGAGGTTTACCAGTAACAAAAGGAGGACCATCATAAAAGCGATATGTATTCTTTGAGTCTCTTTGAGAAACTGATTTTTCAAATGTTTTGTTTTCTTTCCAGTATTTGATTACTTCCTCCTCGATGACTGAAGGAACATACTGACTTTCTAATGGTTTTATGGTTTTGTTTTTCATTTTTTGATCTAAAAAAATCCCGCTAAGCCAAAGGCTTACAGGATTAGAGTCAGTATTTTGTATTTACTGACGGTACCATCTAATTTTTTACTTTATTATGGCTATTACGGGCTACCCGGGAAGGTCTACTAATTTCTTCTTCCAGCTTGCCGGTGATTTCGGCTCAAACGCTTTTGTTACTTTTTGATTATAGCAGTCTGAGGCATATTTTTCTCAGTATACTTGATTTTTTCGATATTATAAGATATAATATTGCCTGTTTGATAAGTAGTCCCTTGAAATTCAATTCATAAAAGGAGTGAGAATGAAAAAAGGTGGATGGATTGCTCTCGTAATTGTGTTGTTGGTTTTGTTTTTTTTCCTATTTGGATACACAGAATCATTTTCAGGATTAATTTACAACATAGCGAACCATATGGTTTCGTTCTTGTTGATACTCCTGATTATTGGTTCTTTTGTTTACGCTTGTGTCCAAAGTTCAGACACTGGTGAAAATAGACACTTTTGGTGGCCTGTGTTGTTTATCTTCGCTTGGGTGTTCGTGCTTGTAATCCAAGGACCAGTAACACGTTACGGGTTATATCTTCACACAGAGTACCTTCCAAACGACACTCTCGTTGCTCAGGATGAAACTCGTGATGTCCCGTACACCGTGGCTGCAACAAACTTTGTAGGGACAAACCCCGATGCTATGTCTCAACCTGGTGATCTGGACTATGTTCAGAAAAAATGGATCGCAAGTATTGATCCAAAAGGGTTCTGGAATAGATTAGCAAAAGATTCGAAAGGATTTTTTGTCTATGATCCGGATAGTAGCGATAAGGTAGTGAGAATAATACAAACGATGCCATTCGCCGAAAACGGCTGGTGGTGGAACTCGTCTGCATGGTTTGTGAAATCAAAAGCATATTTCTCTGAGTTTCATGAGGTCTTGTATGTTCAAGATCCCGAATCCGGAGAAACCATTGCAGTAATTTCACTGATCAAACGACAAGGATTTTCTCGCTATCCGTATGTTGACAGCGTGATGATTGTTCATTCAAATGGACGAGTTGAACATTTGACCGTTGAGCAAGCAGAAGCCGATCCACGATTAACTGACATTGCCCTCAAGCCGGAATGGCTTGCCAATGAAGAAGTTCGTGCCTATGGCTATAGATATGGCGTTTTGAACGCTGTGTTTACCAGACAAGGACGAATTCAAGTGCAGACATCGTCAGTAAATGACGAAAACTCAGCACCTTTTCATCTAGCAACTCAAAATGGGAACATGTGGGTCACACCATATTCCCCTCTCAAAGCAACCAGTCTCTTGGGTATTGCCTCAACCTCGAGCCATGACGTTAATGGCCCTGTGTATATCTGGCAGCTACCTGAAGGACAAGCGTATTTGGGTGCTGATCGACTGGCTTCCCTCGTGGAAGGAGCTCCGTCTCACAGGAACATTAACTGGTTCCGATCCAGCTCGACCGATGACGGTGCAAAAATAACGTGTGGGAACATGACTGTGTTGGAAATGATCCCTGTAGTTCGTGCAGAACCTGATGGAAACCACTTGTACTTTTTAGGTTATACATCTACCGCACCAAACTCAGTGATTGTTTCTTTCTACACGATCGTTGACCCAAAAACTCAAACTGTCTACAAAGACATTATGAGTGATGGTGAAGTTGAAGCTTGGCTTCGCGGTGAATTTGAACTGCAACCAGTTTCATCTGAGACTGACACTGTTGATGTTGCGCCGGCAGGAGAGTGCGTCTTTTCTGAAGCATTTGAAACTCAATCCACAGGTGATTTATTCGATCTTGTGGATAGTATTCTCAATGAAATTGAGATTCGAGCAAATAAATAAATGAATTGAATTGGGCACCCTAACGGGTGCCCTTTTTTATGCAGATTATCCACTTGACAAATTGAATAGTTATGTATAAATTGTAATTAATCCCACAAATAGGAGGGTAGGGATAAGTTAACAAAATTACGACCTCTCTAACTCCTTTTGGTACACCGCACTTTTAAGTGATAACGCAGCCTAGGGATCTTGTCCCACTCTGGGGTCAGTGCGTTATATATCAGCAGAAATCGGTAAAGTAAGATGCCGTCTAGGCGCTTGCTAAGATATCGAAGCGTTTGGTTCATGATATTCGGTGTAAATCAGAGGAGAAGCCATCTGTCCTTACGAGCAGCTGGCTTCTTTTTTGGAAAGATGTAAGATAGTTTAGTTATTATTTAATAAAAAAATATGACAGGATATCACGCTGACATTGAAACAGAAACGCTTAGCAATACAAACTTTAGAAAAGTATTGTTTACTGGTGCTCACAGCCAGCTCGTAGTGATGAGTTTGCTCCCCGGAGAAGACATCGGTGCTGAGGTACACGGAAATGTGGATCAGTTTTTCCGCTTTGAGTCTGGAGAAGGAAAGGCAATTTTGAATGGCGAAGAAATATTGTTTAAGGCTGATGACGTAGTAATTGTCCCTGCGGGAACAAATCACAATATCATTAATGTTTCTACCACCGAACCTTTGAAGCTTTACACTATCTATTCCCCAGCAAATCATCCAGAAGGAACTGTGCATGCTACTAGAGCTGAGGCCATGGCTGCCGAAGCAGAAGAACATCACGAGTAAAAAGAATTTTGTTTTGAATTAATACCCCGTTGTTTGACGGGGTATTTTTTTGTGTTTATACTGGATATATGAAGAAAATTAATATCGGAAAGTTGTCTCTTTCGATTATTATCCCTTTGGTTGCTGGATTTCTTGGATCTTTTTTCACCGGACCGGCCGTCAAAACATGGTATTTGGTGATTAATAAACCAACATGGAACCCTCCATCTTGGTTATTTGCACCTGTTTGGACGACTCTTTTTATCATGATGGGGATTGCGCTTTATCTTGTATGGAATTCAAAAATGACCAACAAGGTGAGATGTGCTTTAAAAATATTTGCTGTTCAGCTTGTATTTAATATTCTCTGGTCAGTATTTTTCTTTGGAATGGGCAACTTCTGGCTCGCTTTTGCTGAGATTGTTGTTCTGTGGCTATTAATTGCTCTTACTATCGTTGACTTTGCTAAAGTAAACAAAACTGCTGCTTGGCTACTTGTGCCATATATTTTATGGGTGTCGTTTGCTTCGTATCTTAACTTTACAATTGCTGGTCTAAACTAGACCTCGTATCTGACCAAAACCAATCCTGTCGTGAACAAACTCACTTGTGTTTGCCATGGTAGCTGGAGTGATCACAAAGTTTCCCCAACGATCATTGATAGCATCTATTGCAGCAACAAGGTTTTCTTTTCTTTGGTTGTCGTTGAATAAATCTAACTGAAGAGTGGAACGGTTGGAAAGAGCAAAACAAGAAATGGCAATATTCCTCACCGGAAGACGATATGGTGAGTGACGAAGTAGTCTCATGGCTACACGAAAAATATCTCGACTATCAAATATTGGCTGATCAAGACTCCTACCTTCGTGAAAGTACTGATGATCCTTGTAAAGAAGTGCTATGTGAACTCCTTTGGCTTGAAAATCAGAGTGACGCATACGGAAACCAACTTTTTCGACTAATTTAGAAAGAATTGGAGCTAGTTCTTCCGGAGTGGTTAGAAATTTGGGTAAAGAGTATGAGTGACCAAAACTTTTGGTATCCCAGTCAACATCATCTATCTCCCAGCCGCGCAGACGCAAGAACCAGTAGTAACCGAGAATGGAGTGAAAGGCGGAGCGAAGAAGAGAAATGTCGGCTTTGAAAAAATCTGTAACGGTGTAGATACCAACCATGTTTAAACGGGTGGCGTTTTGTTTGTTTATACCGTTGAGATCAGTAAGACTGAGATTTTGATAAATTTCCTGAAAATTTGATTTGTTTATCTCATCTAGACCATCTGGTTTGTGGAGATTGGAGGCTGTTTTGGCTAAAAAACGATTAGGACCTAGACCGATGGAAACTGTGAGGTAGTCCCCTATTTCTTTTTTGATACGGTCTTTAATTTCTCGACTAACAACGAACATTCCCCTTTGGAAACTAGGAGTACCCGAAAAATCTAAAACAAACTCGTCAATTGATTTGGGGACAACTTTGGGGGTGTAGTCTGAAAGTAATTTTTTGAGAGCGATATGAACTGCTCTATATTTATCTGAGTCTGGTGTGCGCACAATTAAATCCGGACACAAGAGACGCCCTTCTTTGACACGTAGACCGACCTTTATCCCTAGACGCTTCGCTTCTATAGAGGCGGCCACAATGCAACCATTTGGGGTATCGTAGGCGGCTACAGCAACAGGTTTGTAACGAAGGAAGGGATTGGCTTGCTGTTCGACCGAAGCAAAGCAAGAATTAAGATCGATATGCATGATGGAGCTGGGGCGACGATTGAAATCAAGATTAATTTGGGAGTCCATCGGCGATTTCTTCTAGCGTCCAAAATAAATTATCAGTATCGAGCTTGAGACGAAAAAATAAATCTTGTGAGGTGACGGAAAAGATATGAAAAAGAGTACGACCTTCACGAACAGTGTGATGCATACCGACCTCTGCCACGCGAATAGCTTTGCCGTCCCAGAAAATCTGGCGAGGCGATACCGATCTTAATCGATGATCGTAAATTAATTGAACCGAGACTGGTGCTGATATTTTTTGAATCATATTACCCGAATATTTAGCGAATATAGTTCATTAAACCAAATATTACCCGAATGGTCAAGAGACAAAAAAGCCCCGGATTTTCCGGGGCGACAGATTATGAAAAAGAAAAGTACATTTTTGATGGTTTGTCTTCGTCGTGCAGCCCTACACTCCATCCATGTTCTTCATATTCCATAAGGATGCCTGTTGAGACAGCTTTGAACACAGCATGATTTATTTCGGGAAGATTGAGATCTTTGTACATGATCGTCAATGAACTACCATGGATCAAATCTTCAAGCTTTCGATCAATAACTAAAATTGCCATGGCAACCTGTTTTTTGACCTCTTCATTGAATTTATCTGTTGCTACTTTTTTATCAATAGCCATATCCACTCCTTAAGGTACAAGATGGGGATATTATACTACAGGATATTTATTCTTCAACTTCAACAGCGATAGTGCACTCTCCAATCAAAGCTGCGAGAGCGCCAATGGCGGCAAATACAGGGAGAAGAACAACACCAACAACACCAATGGTAAGAGGAAATTCCATGATTGTTTTTTCGTCTTTACTCTTTATTGTGATGTGACGAACATTCCCCTGAGCGACAAGTTCTTTGACTTTTTTTACTAAAGTCTCGCCTGAAACCTTAAATGTTTCTTGTCTGGTTTGTTTTTTCGAACTGGTTTTTTTGGTACTAGTCTTTTTTGTGGGCATATTTTTTAATATTTGTTACGTAAAAACGCTGGAATATCGAGATCATCCTCGATATCTACTTCTGAGTGGTGAACTTTGTACTTGCCAGCAAGCTTGACTTGCTCCGTGGGCTGTGGCTCCTCTGTCTTTTCTTCTTCTTGTCTTATGGATTCTGAAGGAGAGATTGGCTGAGGCTTAAGATATGGATTGGCAGTCTGGACTCCTCCGAAATGACGACGATTTTCATCAAAACCGGCAGCAATGACGGAGATTTGAATCTCGTCTCCGAGGTCTTCACGAATTGTGGTGCCAAAAATAATGTTGGCATCTGGGTCAGCTGACTGGGTGATGATTGAAGAAGCTTCGTTGATTTCGGTAAGTGTAAGACTCTTGCTTCCGGCGATATTGAAAAGAATTCCTCGTGCACCTTCGATACTGATCTCCAATAGAGGCGAGCTGACGGCGGCATTCGCGGCAATGATGGCACGTTTTTCTCCTGATGATCTACCTACACCCATGAGAGCTGAGCCAGCATTGGTCATGACGGATTTAACATCGGCAAAATCTACATTAACTAACCCCGGAATGGTGATAAGGTCGGAAATACTTTGAACTCCTTGACCTAGAACTGAGTCTGCCATCTTGAAAGCGTCAAGAAGAGTTTGTTCTTTCTTGGCTACGTCCATGAGGCGTTGATTTGGGATAACAATAAGAGTGTCAACATTGTCTTTGAGCTTTTCTATCCCCTCTTCGGCCTGAACTCGACGTCTGGCCCCTTCGAATAAAAATGGCTTGGTAACAACAGCGACAGTAAGAGCGCCAACTTCTTTTTTAGCGATTTCGGCAATTACTGGAGCAGCTCCTGTGCCAGTTCCACCTCCTTCACCGGCGGTGACAAAAACCATATCAGCACCCATGAGAACTTCTTTGATTTTTTCGCGGGATTCCTCGGCTGCTTGAGCGCCTATGTCTGGGTTTGAACCAGAACCTAAACCTTTGGTTCCCTTTTCGCCTATTTGAAGTTTAATATCGGCATTGGAGTTTATGAGAGCCTGCATATCGGTATTGACGGCGATAAACTCAACTCCTTTTATCTTTCCTGAGGAAATCATGGAGTTTATAGCATTATTACCTCCGCCCCCGACTCCGAGAACTTTTATTTTGGCAAAGGTGTTTGTATCTGGTTTGA
>CAZMCB010000023.1:0-8441 GCA_964564895.1 uncultured Pseudomonadales bacterium
TTCAAAATCATTGCTACAGGCAAGCTCGAAAAAGCTCTTGAGGTCAATGTTCTAGCCTCCGCTGGAGCTATCAAAGCCATCGAAGCTGCAGGTGGTAAATACACTTTCACAAAGTAAATCAGATTATTAAATCGCAAAAAGGCTCCTGTTGGGGCCTTTTTTGTAATATAATCAACCGAAAGCAGCTTAAAATTCAAAAAGGAGAGGTATATGGAAGAAAGGCTAGTATTAAAAGAAAAGATGGGTCGATCGTGGCTAATCCAACGTCTTGAAAAGCCTTACGGTACCATTAACCCTTGGTCGTTTGGTGGAGGGTTGGTTAATGGGGGCCTAAATAAAAAGGCTATGGAAATATTGAAGAATCTTTATAGCTTTGACTATATGGGTTCTTCTGAATTCGAATGGGGAGCCGTTCCAGCTGCCTTTAATTTTCTTGCAGAACAATCAACCAACCACAATCTCATCTCAGGACAAATATCAAATGTATTTTACATCTGTCCCAAGAACTATGAAGAGGGGGTTAAAAAGGTTATTTCTGATCTACTCGAGGATGAGAATAAAAATTTTCGTCTAAAAGAATTCTGCGGCTTGAAAAACAGAGTTGAAAATCCCAACGAATATAATGAACGAAAAGTCGGTTGGCTTGAGTTGGATAATGGCTTCATGTTTTTTGTAGACGAGGAAATGTTCAAGAACTCAAAAACTCTATTTGAAATATCCTAACATCATTTTTTTGTGTCTCCACCCCTCACGGGGTGGTTTTTTTGCGCTCACAAACTTGACATTTATAGAGTTATAGGATATAATTCGCTTACTTTAAAATTCTATATCCTTGGAGGTTACATGAGAGACAGACTGTATTTACGTGAAACAATGGTAAAGCCTTGGTTGATTCAAAGACTGAGAAAACCAAATAATATAATCAACCCCTTTTCTTTTGGTGGTGGTCTAGAAAATGGTGGTTTGAACAAAGATGCAGCCAACATCTTAAAAAGAATCTTTACCTTTGATTATATGGGTTCTTCTGAATTCGAATGGGGAGCCGTTCCAGCCGCACTTCAATTTTTAGCCGAACAAGCTTCAGCTACAAAAAGAAAATGGCTCTTTTGGAAAGTAAATGCTGGCTTAGTTATCAGCGGCTGTCACAAGAAAGTATTCTACATCTGCCCAAAAAGCTATGAAGAAGGTGTAAAAAACATCATTGACACACTTTTGTTGGACGAAAGCACATATCATCTCAAAGAATACTGTGGTTTGAGTGGATGTCTCACCGACCCCGACTCATATAAAGATCTTGTCGGTTGGCTTGAGTTGGATAACGGATTCTTTTTCTTCATTGATGAAGAAATGTTCAACAACGTCAAGTGCATATTTGGCATTGCTTAGTAACTTAATAATTACCACCCCATCAGGGGTGGTTTTTCTTTGGTGTAAAATACCTTCTGCCTCACTCAAGTTCTAGTCCAACTGCTAAAATAAAACCAATGAATAATTTATTAGCCCCCTTACGCGCCCTACTCAAGATCCCCGAGCTTCGCAAGCGTCTTATTTTCACCGCTATCGTTATTGCCATTTTCCGTCTTGTCGCCCACGTTCCCGCTCCGGGAATCAACCTCTCAGCTCTCAAAGAAATGTTCAATTCTTCAGCCTTCCTCTCACTTCTTGATGTTTTCTCGGGAGGCACCCTCGGAAATTTCTCCATCATGGCCCTCGGTCTTAACCCATACATCAACGCCTCCATCATTTTCCAGATGCTCGGTTTGGTTGTTCCCAAGCTTGAAGCTCTTCAAAAGGAAGGGGACTATGGTCGCCAAAAGATCAATCAGTACACTCGCCTTCTTACTATTCCTCTCTGTTTCCTTCAAGGTATTGCTCTAATTTTTCTTCTAAACAAACAAGGCCTCACGACCACGGCTGATCCTCTTCAGTTAGCTTCCATTGTCTTTACTCTTGCTGCCGGTACCTCTCTTCTCATCTGGCTAGGCGAACAGCTCAATGACTACGGTCTTGGAAATGGTATCAGTTTAATTATTTTCGTTGGTATCGTCACCCGTATTCCAATCAATATCGTCCAAACGGTATCTACCATGGATCAAACCAAGTTATTTACCTATATTTTCTTCCTCATCTTTGTTGTCGCTGCCATTTATGCCATTGTTCGTACAGGAGAAGCTGTTCGTGAGATTCCTATTCAATCCGCCCGTCGAGGTGGTGGCAGTTCATACAGCGCCGTTGCTAGCAGCCATCTTCCTCTTCGCCTAAATCAAGCTGGTGTCATCCCAATTATCTTTGCCGTTTCTTTTATGCTTATTCCGGGGATGCTTAGTCAGATACTCGGAAAAGTCAATCAGCCAGCTCTTGCCAATTTTGCGACCACCTTAAGCAATCTATTAGCCCCTAGCTCAGCACTCTACAATATTCTCTATTTTGTTCTCGTCGTTGCTTTCTCATATTTTTACACCGCAGTTGTTTTCAACCCCGAGAAAATTGCCAAAGACCTCCGTAGTTCTGGATCTTTCATTCCGGGAATCAGACCTGGTCCTGATACAGTCAAATACCTAAACTTTGTTTTGGGCCGTATTACGCTTGTTGGTGCCAGTTTCCTAGGATTAGTCGCAATTCTACCTTCAATCATGTCAGGTTTTACCGGCATTGCTGGCCTCGCCATTGGTGGAACCAGTGTCTTAATCGTTGTTTCTGTTGTCCTTGAAATCCTCAAGACGATTAACTCCCAGCTTTACATGTACAGTTATGACAAATTCTTAGACTAATGAACTTAATTATTTTAGGTCCTCAAGGATCTGGAAAAGGTACCCAAGCAAAACTCCTAGCCGAAAAATTTGGCTTGAAACATATCTCCACAGGCGATCTTCTTCGTAAAGAAGCCGAAAGCGGTTCTTCAAAAGGCAATTTGATAAAAAGTATTTTAGAAAAAGGCGAGTTGATGACTTTTGAAACAGTAGTTGAAGTTCTCGAGCCAGCAATCCTATCTGCCTCAAATGGCTTTATTCTTGACGGAACTCCTCGAGATGCAAAGCAGGTCGAGTACCTAGACTGGTTTCTTAGAGAAAACAAAATTGAAATTGAAAAAATAATTGTCTTAAATATTCCTCGTGAAGTAAGCCTTGAGAGACTCTCCAAAAGAGCCGAAATCGAACATCGCTCAGATGACACTCCTGAAGCCATAAACGAGAGACTTGATATCTACGAAAACAACACACTTCCTGTTATTGAATATTACCGACGTCAAGGAAAAATTCTAATGATAGATGGAACCCCAGATATCCAAACTATTTTTCAAGACATAGTAAACAAACTAACTTCAAATGACTAAACTCCAAGCTATGACCGAAGGGGGAGCCCGCTTGGGTTGGATAAAAGGACAGCTTGCCAAGGCTGTTGCAGTTGGAGTTACTCCTCTCGAGATAGAAGCTTTAGCCGATCGTCTTATCAAAGAAGGCGGCGACAAACCCAGTTTCAAGATGGAGCCGGGTTATCATCACGCCACCTGTATAAACAAAAACGAAGGTATGGTTCACGGGATTCCCAACTCAATTCCATTCGAGGCCGGTGACGTCGTTAAGATCGATATGGGGCTATTTCACAATGGCTATCATCTCGACACGGCTATTACAGTTCAGATTGAGCCCAAAGACCCTAAAATAACCAAATTCCTAGAAACTGGTCAAGAAGCACTAAAAGCAGCTATTGATCAGGCTCTTCCAGGAAACACCGTTTACGACATTGCCCACGCTATGCAGCAAATTATCGAACGAGACGGTTACGGGGCTATAAGAGACCTCACAGGGCATGGAATTGGCCGTAAACTGCACATGGATCCATGGATTCCTTGCTTTGCCGACACTCGAAGCAAAAAAGATGTTTTATCTGTCGATCAAACAATTGCTATCGAGGCTATGTACACCATGGGCGACTGGCACCTTGTCGAGGATCCTGATGGCTGGACTCTCTCAACTCAAGATAGGTCAACTGCAGGCTATTTTGAAGAAACTGTATATATATCAAAAGACGGTCCAATCGTGCTTACCAAGATAAAAGACAAGCTTGACTAGCGATTTTTATTATTATCTGTTAAAATAACGCTCGTACAACAAATTATGGCTAAAAACCAGATGACTGAGGTAAACGGAGTCGTTTCCGAGGCTTTACCCAATACACAATTTCGGGTGACTCTCGAAGACGGCAGAGAAATCTTGGCTCATCTTGCAGGTAAGATGCGGTTATATCGCATCCGTGTTATGCCCGGTGATAAAGTTAAGCTCGAAATGAGCCCATACGACACCGACAAAGGCAGAATCACTTACAGGCAAGGTTGATCCTCATTTTCTCTCTGTTTGCTTTATAATACGTAAACTAATTACTAAATTTAAACTTAAACACGCATGCGCGTTCAATCGTCAGTCCGACCCAGATGCAAAAACTGCAAAATTATTAAACGCCACGGTAAGGTGTTCATTATTTGCACCACCCCTCGCCACAAACAACGTCAGGGTTAATTAAACATATAAAAACATGCCAAGAATAGCCGGTATCGACATCCCAAACGAAAAAAGAATTGATATAGCCTTAACATATATCTTTGGAATAGGTGACAAAGTCGCCAAAGACATTCTTAAGATAGCCAAGGTTGATCCAAACATCAGAACCAAAAACTTAACATCTGATGAGTTCAAGGCTATTCAGGCTGCCATCGAAACTCTTCCTACAGAAGGTGAATTAAGAAAAATCACTCGTAACAATATCGAAACTCTTAAACGTATTCAAGCCTACCGCGGTCTCCGTCACATGATGGGTCTTCCAGTTCATGGTCAGAGAACCCGTACCAACGCTCGTACCCGCAAAGGTAAGAGAAAGACCATCGGCGCCATCTCCAAGGAAGCCGCCACCAAAGTAGAAGCAGCCGCAAAGAAATAAATAAACAACCATGCCAGAAACAGAAAAAAACACTACCGAAGTTACAAAAGTTGTAACCAAAAATAAAAAAGCTTCAGCTGTTCACTTCAAGAGTGGTCAGGGAAAAATGTACGTCAAATCTACTTTCAACACGACCTACGTTTCCTTCACCAACATGAATGGTGATGTCATTTGTTGGAGTGCCGCTGGAACATGCGGATTCAAAGGCGCCAAGCGTTCTACCCCTTTTGCAGCCACCACAATTATCGAAGAAGGCACCAGAAAAGCCAAATCTTTAGGTCTTACCTCTGTTGACGTTTTTCTCAAAGGCCCAGGTCCTGGCAAAGACGCAGCTTTGCGTGTTTTGAAAACCGCTGGTGTAGAAATTAATTTACTTGCCGACACCACTCCCATCCCTCACAACGGTTGTCGCCCAAAGAAAACTAGAAGAGTCTAATAAATAAATAAGAAACAAAACATGGCTAAATATATCGACCCCAAATGCAGACTCTGCCGCCGCGAAGGCGTCAAGCTTTACTTAAAAGGAGAACGTTGTTTCTCCCCAAAATGTCCTATCGAAAAGACAGGCGCTCAGATCCCAGGCCAGCATGGTAAAAAAAGATCCCACGGTCGTCTTTCTGGATATGGAATTCAGCTTCGTGAGAAGCAAAAAGCCAAACGTTCATACGGCGTCTTGGAAAATCAATTTCATGGTTACTACGAAACAGCTATTAAATCAGTCAAAAACACCGGTGAAGTTCTCATGCAGCTTCTTGAATCCCGTCTCGACAACATCGTCTTCCGTCTAAATTTTGTTTCCAGTAGATCATTAGCTCGTCAGTTAGTTACCCACGGTAACGTTACTGTCGACGGTAAAAAAGTTGACATTGCCTCTTATCTAACCAAACCTGGTCAAACCATCAAGATTTCCGACAAAGCCACCAAGTTCGCCTTTGTTTCTCCAAACCTAACCGAAAAGAGCGTTCCCGCCAAATGGTTATCCAAAAAAGGTGCCGAAGGAAAAATCGATCGTCTTCCAACTCGAGACGAGATCGGTAGTGATATCAAAGAGAACCTTATCATCGAGTTCTACTCAAGGTAATTTATTTAGCAATTAAAAAACAAAAGAAAATGTTAGAACCAAATTTCAAAGTTTCAGTCAAGGATATCGCAGTCAATTCCGCCGAAGTAATTATCGAACCACTTCCACAGAATTTTGGACACACAATAGGCAATGCTCTTCGTCGTGTTTTATTAACCTCTCTTGAGGGCGGTGCTGCCACAAGAGTCAAAATCGATGGAGTTACTCATCAGTTTTCCACAATTGCCGGCATGAAAGAGGATGTTTTAGAGCTTATCCTTAATCTTAAAACCTTAAACTTTGCTGTCGACTCCGACGAGCCAGTTGAGATCAAACTTAAGTCTTCCGGAGCCTCAGTCGTAAAAGCCTCCGATCTTGAGCTTCCAGCAAACGTTACTCTCGCCAACCCAGAAGTTGTTCTTTGTCACCTAACTTCAGCCAAAGCCAAACTTTCTGCCACAGTTACCGTAGCTAAAGGTATGGGTTATGTCGCTGCCGAAGAAAATGCTACCGACGAAATTGGAGTTATTCCTCTAGACTCTTCATTCTCTCCAGTTGTTAAAGCCAACTACACCATCGAAGCCGCTCGTGTTGGTCGATCAAGTAACTACGATAAAGTTCGTTTAGCTGTCACCACCAACGGTACCATCACTCCAGAAGAGGCAGTCAAGAGTGCCGCTCGTATCGTTACCGGATTCTTTGAATACGTAAACAACGAACAGGCCTACATTCAGGAAGTAAAATCCAAGTCCGTCATCGAAACAGCAGGTTTTGTAGACGATCTTGATCTTCCAACTCGCGTTCTAAACGCCCTCAAAAAAGCCGATATCAACAAGTTATCAGACCTTAAAGCTCTCTCACTCGCTGACCTTAAAAAAGTCAAAAACTTAGGCGAAAAATCTGCTATGCAGGTTATCGAAAAAGCAGGCGAGAAGGGCATTACTATTGAATAAATATGAGCCGTCGTCATCAATCAAAACTACCCAAACTCAATCGTGACTCAAACTCACGCAAGTCTCTTTTTAGAGAACAGCTTAAGTCTCTTATTGAGCATGGCAAGTTAACTACTACAGTTACCAAGGCCAAGATTATCAAAAGATTATTTGATAAGCTAGCTGCTAAGGCAACCGAAGGAACACTTTCTTCAAGAAGAAATGTGATTGCCACTCTTGGCAATCCAAAATCTGCCAACAGACTTGTTGATGCCATTATCCCAGTTATGGGAGGACGCAAAAGTGGCTTCACTACCATTCAAAAAGTCTCAGTTCAAAAAGGCGATGCTACCTCAATTGCCACTTTAACTCTCATGGCTATGCCTCCAGTTCTCGAGAAAAAAGTCGTTGAGAAAAAAGTCAAAGCAGCCCCTGTCAAAGAGACAAAAAAAGTAGTTAAAAAAGACAAAGTAACTAAATAACTTCTATGAAAACAACTACCCTAAAACCAACCGACCTAAAACGAAACTGGCACCTAATCGATCTTGAAGGAAAGATTTTAGGAAGAGTATCCACAGAAATTGCCAAGCTTCTTATGGGCAAAGGAAAAGCTCTTACTGGTGCTCATCTTGATAATGGTGATTATGTTGTCGCCATAAACTCCGACAAAATCAAAGTCACAGGTAAAAAACTCACTGACAAAATCTATTACTCTCACTCAGGTTTCCCCGGTGGACTCAAAGACATTACCCTAGGGCAGCTTCTCGCCAAAGACTCTCGTAAAGTTATTGAAAAGTCAGTCAAAGGTATGCTTCCAAAAAACAAACACCAGCAAGACAGACAGCGACGCCTCAAAATCTTCGCCGGAGACAAACACCCTTATGCAAATGAGCTCGGTCTAAACAAAACTGAAAAATAAATATGGCACAAAAACTAACTAAAAAATCCAAAGTCGCTGTTAAACCAGTCAAGACAACACCAGTTAAAAAAGGTGTTCTCGCTATGCCCAAAGAGTACTTCCAAGCAGTCGGTCGTCGCAAAACATCCGTTGCTCGTGTACGTATCTGGCCAGGCAAACAAGAACTTCTTATAAATGGCAAACCTTTCTCAACCTACTTCAAAGGTGACACTATCAAAAAAATGGTTTACTCTCCTTTTGTTGTCGCCGGAGTTGCTGGTCAATACACAGGTAGTATCAAAGTTGCTGGCGGTGGATCCATGGGGCAAGCCGAAGCAATCATGCACGGTATTGGTCGTGCACTTCTAAAGGCTGATCCAGAAAAGTTCAAAAAACTTATGCGTGACGGTGGTTTCCTTACTCGTGATCCTCGTATGAAAGAAACCAGAAAAGCCGGCCAAGGTGGTCGAGCCCGTTCCAAGAAGCAGTCTCCAAAGCGTTAAAAAATATCAAAATATTTTCCAAGGCCCCGATGTTTCGGGGCCTTTGGTATAATACTTTATTCGCACTTTCCCAAGGAGGAAAAATGGATCTCAAGATTGCTCTACCCTTTATC
>CAZMCB010000024.1:0-7029 GCA_964564895.1 uncultured Pseudomonadales bacterium
TGAATTTGTAGGTGAACTCACTGAACTGCCGGTGTTAAAAGTGAATACAAAGTTGTATTTCTTTACAAATATTCTCTTTCGTTATTGATAAATCATTATCTTTGCGCTAGACCTTGAAAGATGGCTACTGGAGCGCTATGAAACAATTTAATCCACGGAATTTCAGGAAAACTCATCTGTATAATTATTATACCGCTACGTTCGGTTTTGCTGTTGCTGTTGTCAATGTTTGAATATAGTAATCTAATAAATAAAACAGGAAATACTCTGTTGTGGAGGAAAATCTTATACATAAAACTAATTATTTATGGAGTCGTTTGATTCAACCAAAAGAAGTCTATACGATATACTCAAAGACATAAATTCCGGAAAGATCCAATTACCCGATTTTCAAAGGGGGTGGGTATGGGATGACAATCGTATCAAAGGTATATTGGCCAGTGTGGCAAAGTCTTTTCCCATTGGTGCAGTGATGTTGCTGGAAACCGGGAATGAGTCCATCAGGTTCAAAACCAAAGAAGTTGAAGGAGCCCCAAAAGCAAACGGTAAAAAGCCCGATCTATTAATTCTTGACGGACAACAACGTTTGACATCACTTTATCAGGCAATTATTTCCAACAAAGTAGTCAAGACACGAAATGCAAAAGGGTATGAAATAAAACGTTGGTATTACATTGACATGCAAAAAGCATTAGATCCTAATACAGATCTTGAGGAAGCCATATTCTCAATAAACGAAAATAAGATTATCACAGAGAACATTGGTCGTGATGTTGTCTTGGATTTGACAAACCGTGAGAAAGAATTTGAAAACCTAATGTACCCTGTGAGTCTTGTTGATGAATACGATACCTGGTTCCCGGCCTTTTTTGAGTATTGGGAATACGACAAGGATAAAATCAGGTTTTGGAATGAATTCCACAAAAGAATAATCCTCGGATTTAACAATTACTCGCTTCCTGTAATTGAGTTGAAAAAAAACAATCCCAAAGAAGCTGTATGCCAGGTTTTTGAAAAAGTAAACACAGGAGGCGTATCGCTCTCTGTGTTTGAATTGCTTACAGCTTCTTTTGCCTCTGAAGAATTTGATCTAAAGGCAGATTGGGCAGATGTCAAATCGAAATTTAATCCTTATAGAGTACTGGATAAGACTAGTGAGATTGATTTTATTCAAGCCATAACCTTGTTCTCCTCCTATCGAAGAAAGATTGAATTAGAGGCTGCAGGTCAAAAAGATAATCTCCCGGCTGTAAGTGCCAAGAGAAAAGATATGCTAAATCTTGAATTGGCAGACTATGTGAAGTACAAAAATCAGGTTTTAGAGGGATTTATCAAAGCCTCAAAAATACTTTTTGAAAACCATGTTTTCCACTCAAGGGATGTTCCATATACTACCCAATTGGTGCCCATGGCAGCCATTCTCTCCCAACTGGGAAAAGAAATTGACAACATCGGAAACAAAAGCAAATTGATGCGTTGGTTCTGGTGTGGTGTCTTTGGAGAATTGTACGGCTCGGCCAATGAAACCAGATATGCACTGGATATTGTCCAGGTAGTAGATTGGATAGTAAAAGATGCCCAGGAACCAAAAACAATCTACGATGCCAATTTTGTTCCTTCGCGGCTGAATACACTGAGAACTCGTAACAGTGCTGCATATAAGGGCATCTACGCAATAATGATGGATGAAAATACCAGAGACTGGTTATCGGGTACCAAAATAGATTTCAGTACTTATTTCTCTGAGTCTATAGATATCCATCATATCTTTCCGGTTGCCTGGTGTGAGAAAAAAGAAAACGCAATACCGCGGGAAGACTTTGATTCTATCATCAATAAAACACCTTTGTCAGGCAGAACGAATCGAATTGTTAGTGGAGATGCCCCCAGCAAATATTTGGAACGATTAAAAAAACATGTAGGCGTTTCTGACGAAGAATTTATTGACATTCTAAAATCGCATGTAGTTAGTCCGGAATATATGAGTAAGGATGATTTTTATGGTTTTTTCAACGACAGAAAGGAGCGCATTCTTCAAAAAATCGAAAAAGCCATGGGCAAAACTATTATCCGAAAGCAGGCAATAGTAGAAGAGGGGGTATATATCGTTGATGAAGATGATAGTAGCGAGAATTATGATAATTATCCACAGTTGACGATTTTTGATGGTATTGAATAAGCAACTCCACAAGGATGAAATTGATAGACAATTTTAACCACAAGCTTGGCGATGAGCTAAAACAAACAATAGAAAAGGGCAGCAAGCTCTCTATTGCGGCAGCAGGCTTTTCGATTTATGCCTACGAGGAACTGAAGAAACAACTCCAGGAGATAAAAGAGCTACGCTTTATCTTTACATCACCTACTTTTCTAAAAGAGAATACTCCCAAGGAGAAGCGAGAATTTTACATTCCCCAGTTAAACCGGGAGCGGAGCTTGTATGGAACCGAGTTTGAAGTGCGTTTAAGAAATGAATTATCACAAAAAGCCATAGCAAAGGAATGTGCAGAATGGATTAAGCAAAAGGTAAGGTTTAAGACCAATACCACACACGACCAGATGAGCGGTTTCATCCATATCCATCAGGAAGAAGAGTTGAGCTACGCCCCTGTGAACGCTTTCACTACAGTAGACCTGGGCAAGGAGAAAGGCAACCAAATGTATAGCCTTATCAACCGGATAGTAGCGCCTAACAGTGCTCAATACCTGGAAGTCTTCAACGAGCTTTGGGAAGACAGCGAAAGGATGCAGGAGGTGACAGATCAGGTGGTGGAACACATATCAAACGTCTATAGGGAGAATGCGCCGGAGTATATCTATTTTATCACCCTCTACAATATCTTCAATGAGTTTTTGGAAGACATCTCAGAGGATGTATTACCAAACGAAGCCACCGGCTTCAAATCAAGTGAGATATGGAACATGCTCTACAACTTTCAACAGGATGCTGCCCTGGCCATCATCAACAAACTGGAAAAGTTCAATGGTTGCATTCTGGCCGACAGCGTGGGGTTGGGTAAAACTTTTACAGCCTTAGCAGTAATCAAGTATTACGAGAATCGAAACAAGTCGGTGCTGGTGCTTTGTCCCAAGAAGCTGGGCGATAACTGGATAACCTTTCGAAGTAACCTCACCAACAATCCTATTGCCAAAGATCGTTTGCGCTACGATGTGTTGTATCATACCGATCTGTCACGCGAAAACGGCAGTTCCAACGGACTCCCTCTCGACCGGATCAACTGGGGCAACTACGATCTGGTGGTGATTGATGAAAGCCATAATTTCCGAAACGGAGGGCAGATCTATGGTGACGAAGAGAAGAAGGAAAACCGCTACCTGAAGCTGCTTAATAAAGTGATCCGCACAGGTGTACGCACCAAAGTACTGATGCTTTCGGCCACTCCTGTAAACAATCGCTTCTTTGATCTTCGCAACCAGCTGGCACTGGCCTACGAAGGCGAACCGCAGAAAATTGAACAGCTACTGGAAACCAAACAAAGCATCGACGACATCTTCCGTCATGCACAGATAGCTTACAATCGATGGAGCAAACTGGAAGCAGATCAGAGAACGACCGCCAGACTGCTTGATATGTTGAGTTTTGACTTCTTCGAACTCCTTGACAGCGTTACCATTGCCCGTTCCAGAAAACATATTCAAAAATACTACGATACCAGTGCAGTAGGGAACTTCCCCAAACGCCTGAAGCCGATATCTATTCTACCTTCATTAACAAAGAAAAAAGGAGCCATCAATTACGATGAAATATACGAATTACTCACTCAGCTAAACTTGAGTATTTACACCCCTTCAGAGTTTGTTTATCCCAGTCGTAAGGAAAAGTATGAAAAAGAGTACGGCAGAGATATGGGCAACACTTTTTTTCGTCAGTCTGACCGCGAAAAAGGAATTCAGCGACTGATGAACATCAACCTGCTGAAGCGGCTGGAGAGCTCTGTTCACTCGTTTAGGCTTACAGTGAACAGAATCAAGAAATTGATTGACGATACACTCGAAATCATAGCTTCGAACAACTACAGCGAATCGTTTCAGGTGGAAGGTTTGGTCGATGAGAATGACCTGGAGATCGACGACCAGAACACCGACCTCTTTGTGGGAAGAAAGGTAAAGATCTCTTTGAATGATATGGATACAGCTTCCTGGGCCGCCGAATTAAAGCTTGACAGTTCAATCTTATATGAACTGCTTTTCTTCGTCAACGATATCAGCCCGGAACATGACCATAAGCTGCAGACCCTGCTCTCTGTAATCGACCGTAAGATTACACAGCCCATCAACGGAGACAACAAAAAGATATTGATCTTTACTGCCTTTTCCGATACTTCGGAGTACCTATACGAGCATGTCAGCAGCCATGTTAAGCAACAATACGATTTAAATACAGCACTGATCTCCGGCTCGGTAGAAGGGCGTTCCACCTGTCCCCGTCTGCGGAACGAAATGAACGCGGTGCTTACATGTTTTTCTCCAGTTTCTAAGCAAAAGGAGCTGGTTATGCCAGAAAATCAAAATGAAATCGATGTCCTGATTGCCACCGACTGCATTTCCGAAGGACAGAACCTGCAAGACTGCGATTATCTGATCAACTACGATATCCACTGGAACCCGGTACGCATCATTCAGCGTTTCGGGCGTATCGACCGCATCGGTAGCCGTAACGAGGTGATTCAACTGGTCAATTTCTGGCCCGATCTCTCTTTGGACGATTACATCAACCTGAAAGCAAGGGTGGAAACACGCATGAAGATTTCGGTAATGACTGCCACCGGTGACGACAATCCCATCAGCGAGGATGAAAAGGGTGATCTGGAATACCGCAAACAGCAACTCCAACGATTGATGGACGAGGTGGTCGATATCGAAGAAATGAGCAGCGGCATTTCTATTATGGACCTTGGATTGAACGAGTTTCGACTCGATCTGCTCGATTATATGAAATCCGATCCCGACATTCACCATGCTCCCTTCGGATTACATGCCATTGTTGAGGCTTGCGACGATGTTCCCGAAGGAGTGTTTTACATCCTAAAGAACATCAGCAACGGTGTGAACATTGACAACCAAAACCGTCTGCATCCCTTTTATATGGTTTATATCTCTACCGGCGAAAATGTGATTTGTAACCACCTTTCCCCGAAAAAGCTACTAGATACTATGCGTCAGCTCTGCAAGGGGAGCTCTGAGCCAATACTGAAACTGTGTCGCAAGTTCAATAGGGAGACTCACGACGGGCGCAAAATGGATCGCTATTCCCGTCTGCTGGAAGCGGCCATCGGTTCCATCGTTAAGGTGAGGAATGAAAAGGAAATCGAGAGCTTCTTTACTACTGCCGAAGCACTGCCTTCGGGGGCTGCCATCAAGGGGCTGCATGATTTTGAACTGATTTGTTTTTTGGTAGTACAGAATAAATCCTGACCATGCTTACATTTCCAACTGCCAGTACTAAAGGCCTCAGGCTTCCCAAAGAGAGTTTTTACAAGCATACTGTACTGACTGCCCCCCTCAAAAAGGCAATGGTGGAGGATATCGAACAAATCGTCTGGAGCCATACACTTACTGCCGAAACCCTCAAAGTAAACAAAAACGAAAAAGTACAGCAAATAGACGTGCTTAGTATCTCTCTTAAAAAACGGGATTATAACCAAAAAGTCTTAGCACTGATAGAAAAAACCATTCCCCGACACATACTGTTTATCCTTAGGTTTAAGAGTGAAATTCGCCTGCTGATTCATTACAAGGAAGCCTGGGAGAACCAAAAAGGAAAGTTTCGGATAGTGGAGACATACAGCACCGACTGGCAACCCGAAGAGGAGATATATTTATCCATCACAGGCCTCGATATGGAACGTATCTACCACAACTTCGTCTATCAGATTGCCGGCAATAAACTTGATAAGGTAGCCGGCAGAGAGCTCAGTAAAGCAGTTAAACAGAATCAGGAAGCCGAAAAGATCAGGAAAAAGATAACCCGTCTGGAAGACCAGCTACGTAAAGAGGTTCAGTTCAATATACAGGTGCAACTTTCGACTGAAATAAATAATTTAAAGAAAAAGCTGGGCTATTAGTGAAAATTTAATTATTATACGTATCATTGCAGTCAGTTTTAAGCTGATATTCCAACTATGCAGGACAAGAATATATCTTCACAATCGGGTAAACTATTGAATTACTTCCTCAACCGCGATATTCGATGTTTTAACTTCAACGAAGCTTACCAGGCCATGTCCGATATCAGGCAAGGAGCAGTAAGAGAATTGTTGAGTAATATGACAAAAAGAGGCCTGTTGATGCGCTTAAAGCAGGGCATCTATTACATTGTTCCTTACGAAGCCGATTCAGCCACATTTATGCCTGATTGGCACGTGATTGCTCAATACCTGGTCAGCGATGCCGAGTATTATATCGGGTATTATTCCGCCTTACAAATTCACAACCTGATTACGCAGCCTTCGCTAAAGGAACAAATAGTGGTTTCAGAACAAATACGCCCATCGGTCCTTACCATAAAAGATGTTTCCTTTCAGTTTATCTATCATAACGCTGACCATTTTTTCGGAATGAAAAAAGTGTGGATCGACAGTTTTCACAAAGTCAATTGTTCGGATATTGAAAAGACCATTATCGACTGTTTATACAAACCCGGTTATGCCGGAGGTATTGTAGAAATAGCCAGAGCCATTCATCAGTCAAAAGAACACATTCGGTTTGAAACGCTTTTAGATTACGCCAAACGCTTTAATAGCCCGGCTGTTGTCAAACGACTGGGCTTCTTACTGGAAACACTAAACATTGAGCATACCATAATTAAGGATTTACATGAATTAAGAACCACAGCTTATGTGTTGCTCGACCCGGAATTGCCGTCCAATGGAAAATATACAGATCGTTGGCGAATACGCATAAATATTGATGTCGAAACCCTCATATCCGCCATTTACCAATGATTCTGCCTGCCGAAATACAAAGAAAAGCCTCTTCTGCAGGAGTCAGAGACCAGCAGATTGAAAA
>CAZMCB010000025.1:0-6949 GCA_964564895.1 uncultured Pseudomonadales bacterium
CCGCCAGAAGGGCGTTGATTAAACATATATTTTGTTGGGGGATGTCCCCGATTGTCCTATGGAAAATACTAGCTAGACAATCGTGAGAGCGTCAAGCAAGACGAGCTAAATGCTCGGCCTAAGAACAATATGGGATATTATAGCATATTAACTCATTCCCCCGCCACCACCTCCGCCACCACCTCCACCTCCCCCGCCTGAGAAGCCTCCACTTCCGCCAGATCCAGATGCACCATAGCTTGCGAACGAAGTACCAACTGTCTCTAGGCCATTACCTATTGTCGAAAAATCAAAACTATTATTCCCTGAGTTTATAGCTGCAAGATACACAAATGAGTTATTAGCTTCTTCACCAAACTTAAGAGGAAGCTCTGATAATGCTTTGAGAGATATTCCAAGAGCTGCACCATAAACTATATATTTCTCCCAGATTATGACTGATTCAAGAGGAGATGATTTTGTTACAGAGTAGTCTTTTAGATACTTTTTAAAAGCGATCCATGATGCTTTTTCTTGAGATCCTTTTGGGGTAAGCTTGTCCATTATTTGATTGATTACGACAGAAAAGAAAATATATAGTATTAACTGAATAAATACTCCTAACGTGATTGCCGATGTTGTTTCATTATTGCCCCCAGATTTAGAAATTACGACGATCATAATTATTATTAAGATAGTGCTAATGGCAATATCAATGCCAACTTTTCCTTTGAGGTCATGACTATTTTTGTCAAGAAAGTCATTTTTTATTAATTCATTTTTAAAATCTGATTTCCAAGACTGGAATCTAGTTCTTGCTCTTGTATCAGTTTTTAGTTTGCTTAACATTTTTGTTTTTGAGACCTTAGTTCCTTCAGCGAGATAAAGCATCCTAACAACGTCTTCTTCGTTTTTTGTCATTTTTTCTTTACTGCCAACAGTAAGTTCGAAATTAATCTCAGGTCCTCTACGGAAAATTCCTAATACAGAAGACTGTTGCTCTTGAGTAATTTTCAACATTTTCTTGCGGCAGAGTTCTAGAATGGTGGCTGTAATTGATTTTGCACTTGGCGCATAGCTTGTGTTTAATAATGACTCTACAAGTGATGGCTCAAGATTTGATGGCGGTTCGTGAAGACTTCCGGATAAATTTACTTTTGGAAGCGGAGTGTCTTTGCCATGTTTCTTCCACATACGAATCCAGTAAACTACCCTAACTAAAAATAACGCACCTGTAATTAGAAGAATAATTGTTACGAGTTGCTTATTTATTGGTAGGCTCTTTGGCTTTAACGTGTCTATGGTTTCGTTTATCCAGTTTGCTTCTTCTGATGTAATTCTTTCAATAGCGTTCTCGTTTTCTATAGCTACTCCAGCTAGCTTTGGAAACAATATGCGACCTTCTACAAAAGAATTTGACGGTATATTCTTTACTGAAAATGTTACAGTTTTATTATCTGGAATAGAAACAATGCCATTAAGTGGACCATGAGCCCATGCTTTTAATAGATCATCTGGAGCCTCATAAGGTAGATGGACAGTTGCTAGCAAATTATTGGTTCCTACTCCCCAACCATCTTGAATTAATTGCCAGTAAAACTCAGCAGAGTCTTGGTAATTATTTACAGCGTTTAATACTTTGTAGCGAACAGTGAAGTCTTTTGTTTCGTTTAGAGCTGAGTATTTCCAAGTGAATATATATTTATCGTCTTCTATAGACTGACTGAAAGGAATTGATTTTGTGCCTTCTAGTATCTCTGCATCAGTAATTTGAACTTTGTCACACTTTGTGTTGGTGCAGGCTTTTCTTGTGCCTGTGGACCACCATCCATTTTGATACTGACCTTCAAAAGTGTATGTTCTTTTTTCTTGAATGTTTGCTGAGCCATCTTTATTGATGACAATATCTATATCGGCGCTATCAATGGTGTAACTTTTTGCAAGACATGTCTGTGGCAAAAATAAGACGACGAAGCCTACCAATAAATTTATGATCAGTGATTTTAAAACCTTCATAATTTATTGTAACCCAACAGTAAATCAATTTATATTTTATGAAAAAAATTCGTTAATAGATTGTCTATTGTGTTTCCTCCAGAACCGGTTTTGATTTTTTTATCAATTTCATAAAGTCGGCTATATAGATCAATTAAGTTATCAAGTGTGAAGTAGCGTGCTTGGTTTTCGATTAATCTTTTTGGATATGGAGCCAGTTTTAAATATTTTGGATCTGATTTTGTTTGAATAAGAAGCTTGAATTGACGACACAACATAGCAAAAACAAATTCGGGCTCAGTCCCCTCTTTTTGGAGATTTTTCCAGCCTAAGATAATATTATTTGTATTTTTTGGTCGAAGGGAGTCAAGAAATTTGAAGATTACAGGGCTAATTGAATAAACTTCGGTTTTAGCATGGGGAAATTTCTTTAGAACTGTGGCTGTGAGAGCTTTGTTTTCCCAGAGAATTATTTCATGATCAGTTTCTTGATTTATTACTTCGATTAACTTATCTTTATTCTTGGATTTTGTACCACTTAGTAAGTTTTTAATTACAAAGCATTTTTTTGTTCCAAATAATCCTCCTGAACTAATTTCTTGACGCAGATGAGTAATATCTATCTCTTGCGCATCTGCAGAGATAATCTCAAATTGTTGCAATCGCAGTTCTCCTGTGAGAATTACTAGCCTGTTGTATGACTTATTGGCGTCTTCTCCGTGAAGAATAATCATTTGCTAAATATTTTGAAAAGAGACATAAAGCTATTGTAGAGTTTTTTTAACAGAGTTTGAGAGTTCTCGTTCTCAAGCGGCCTTGATAAATTCATTGTTGATGAGGCTGATGAGTTTTGAACACTTTCTTGTAAATACGCTGGCTTAGGTTCTCCTTTTGTTGCGTATGATCTGAGAGTGTCTGAGAATATTTTGAAGGTTCCGTCTTTGTCTTTGAAGCTAAATTGGGCGAATGGGCCTTCTTGAGCATTAAGAAGAAATGGTGTTATGGCAACTATATTTTCATCTGCCCATTGATGAGTGAGCGCGTACTGATAATAGAGAGAGACTTGATTATCTGAGAGATATTTGTTTGACCAACCGGTTTCTGTGATAAATACTGGAAGTTTTTTGGTACTAAACAACCTAATAAATCTGAGGTCTGATCGATACGAGTCAATCTTGTTATTTCCTGATTTATCAGGCCTTGATGAAAAATCTGGGTTCGGATAGGCGTGAGAGGTCCATCCATCAATTTTGTTAAAAATGTCTGGATGACGAAGATACATTCTTTCTAGATATAGCCTCCAGTTTAGTGATGTTTTGGAGTTTGAAGCTGCGTTATCTAGTCCTGCCGGAAGTATAAAGAAATCTGACGATTTTGATTTAAAAATGTCTATAGCATTTATTAGTGTATCTGCGTAGTTTTCTGGAGACACAAAGCCTCCGTATTCATCTGACCTGTTGACCTCATTAAAAATGATTACATAACGGTTTTCGATTGGCCAAGTTAGATCTCCTAAAAAGTTGGCAAAATCTACCAAATCATAGTTGTCTGGCTCTTTCCAGTTTGATCCTTCGGGAACTGTGGCAACTCTAACAATGGGAATAACTTTTCTTTCTTTGCATTGATCAAGAAATCTTTGCCATTTGACTCTATCTCTATCTGTTGCTTGGATTGGTACGGTGACGTATCCCCACTCGGCCTTTCCTTCGTTATTTATGATCTTCGCGGCTGGCTCGATTTCATCTGGAAATAGAATATGAATACCGATTTTGTTATTTGGAACAGATAAAGGGTCATATATCGCCTGAACACCAGAATACGAATTCAAATATAAAAATAGACAAGTAATTATCGCTAAAAGAGTCACACTGATATTATACGTGCTTAGTTTTTCCCAAATGGGCATAAGCCTTGTCTGTGGCTATGCGACCTCTGCTAGTTTTGGATAAAAACCCAGACTGTATCAAATATGGTTCATACAGATCTGAGATCGTTTCGACAGACTCTGAAATAATTGCCGCCAAAGTCTCAAGGCCTACCGGACCACCTCCATGCTGAGTAATTATGGCGTCCAAAAGTCTTCTATCTGTTGCGTCTAGACCTTCGTTATCAACTTCATAAAACTCAAGAGATTTTTTGGTGATGTCTATGTTTGATTTGGAGTCGTGCTCGACAAGATTAAAGTCTCTGACACGTCTTAGTAGTTTGAGGGCGATTCTAGCTGTTCCTCGTGAACGCTTGGCTATCTCAAGAGCTGAGTCGTCATCGAGAGTTAGTTTTAACTTTTTGGCTGCCTTGAGGATAATTCCCTGAAGTTCATCTGGTTCGTAAAACCTTAGTCTGTGAACGATACCAAAACGATCTCTTAGAGGTGAGCTAATACGTCCGGCCTGGGTTGTGGCCCCTATAAGCGTAAAAGGATTGAGGTCTAGTCTGAGATTTTTGGCAGCTGGACCTTTGCCAAGAATAATATCGATGGCAAAGTCTTCCATGGCTGGATAAAGAGCTTCTTCAACTGGTTTGTTTAAACGATGAATTTCGTCGATAAAAAGAACATCGCCTGGTTCCAGTGCCGTCAGAATTGAGGCAAGGTCACCAGCTCTTGTTAGCGCAGGCCCTGAGGTTACTTTTAGATTTACTCCCATTTCATTGGCGATGATGTGAGCCAGTGTTGTTTTTCCCAGTCCTGGAGGTCCATAGAGAAGTGTGTGCTCCATAGGCTCTTCGCGAGACTTAGCTGCTTTGATAGCAATCTGAAGAGACTTGACTACCTGAGGTTGTCCTGTGAAGTCTGTCCAGTTTGAAGGTCTTATGGTTGAAGTTTCTGGTTGATTGGTCATTTACGAAGTAGTTTAAGGGCAGACTTTACTTGAGCGCTAAGAGATAGTGATGAATCGATTTGAGAATATATTGATGATATTTCTCCCTTCTGGAATCCAAGACTTATTAAAGAATCGACCAATTCAGAGTTGCCTTCTAGATTACTCATATTAACGTCGCCTTTTCCAATTTTTGATTTTAGATCGAGAATTATTTTCTGAGCTGTTTTTTTGCCTACACCAGAAATCGAGTTAAAAAAGGCTAAATTGCTTTCATTGATTGCTTTTTTGATATTTTCTTCCGTAGAGGAAGTGAGCATGGCCAAGGCTATCTTAGGGCCAACGCCAGAAACTGTGAGGAGGAGTTCAAAAATATCAAGATCGGCAGGAGTTTTGAAGCCAAATAATGAAAGATCGTCTTCTCTTATGTGTGTGTGGATATAAAGCTCGGCATTTTGCCCTACCAAATAATTTAAGTTGTTTGGGAGATTCACTGTAAATCCAATTCCGTTGGCAAAAAGAATCACTTTTCCAACGCTTGCGTATTTAATCTTTCCCTCTAAGTATCCAATCATTAAGTCAGTATATCACTCTCAGTTTCGGTTATTTAATGGGTTTAGTTGACTTGAATGAATATATTGGAGATAATACGGGTCTATCTGCACATTTATTTATGGAGGGTTGATGAAAAAAGTCTTAATTTTGGCACGCACACAGCAACAACTAGATTCTACATTTGACACCTTTATTGATGTACTTTCATCTAAGAAAGGCCTCGAGGTAAAACAGTTAGTTGGAGACAGCGAATTTTTGAATGCTGTATCTCCAACGAGTGAGTACGATTTAATCATTGTATTGTGCGAGTACGGATTCCTAGTTGAAAAGATTCTCGCGCTTAAAGATGATCACAAACCCATCTTATGCATAGATATCTACGATGAGGAAGACGAACTTGAAAGCAACGTTGATATTTTGCCGGATGTGTATCTGATTGGTTTTGTAACGATGGATGAAAAATTGGAAGCAGTCAATAAAGCCCTTAAAACAAAAATCTTTTAACTCTACCCCCAGCTTAGGCTGGGGTTTTTATTTGGTGAGGATGGTGAAAAATATGAGTTAGGGCTATGGCTACAGCATCGGCGGCATCGTCTGGCTTGGGAGTTTCTTTAAGGTGGAGTATTTTGGTAACCATGAATTGAATTTGATGTTTTTCTGCTTGACCATAGCCTACCAAAGACGACTTTACCTGAAGAGGGGTGTATTGAAATATTGGGAGTTTGGCCTCTTGTCCTGCCAAGAGAATCACTCCCCGTGCAGCACCGACATCGAAGGCTGTTTTAACATTGGTAGCAAAAAATAACGATTCTACAGATAAGGCGTCTGGTTTGTGATCTTTGATTAGTTTTTTTAAAAAGACGTATATTTTTTCTAGTCTGTCTGGAAGCTCCGATTTTACTTTTGTTTCAAAACAACCACACTCAACGAGGAAGTCAACTCCTTTTTCGTGATTTACGATTCCCCAGCCTACTCTTCCAGTTCCTGGGTCTATTCCCAATATCTTCATAGGTTTATTGTACACAGCTTGACTGAATTGATAGATCCTGATATACTATGGGTTATAAGCATTTTTACATTTCGATTGAGGAGGAAAACTTGAAAATACTGTTTGCTGCCCCTTTCGTTTTGGAGACTAAAACTGACGCTCCATTATTCCCGATGCATTTCACGACTCAAGGCTTCATTGACGCCCTTAGATATGAGGGTTTTGAAGTAAACGTGATCTCTACTGAGTCTCAATTTGAATCTGAGTACTCTAACAGTGATCTTGTTATCGTGATGGCTGACGGAAAATGGCTTTGCCAAACAATTGATGCCGTCAAACCTGAGCTCCAAATTCTTTATTACTACATCATTTCCAGACCATTATCCCCGCATGTGATCCCTTGTTCTTTAGATACTCTGCTCCCTTCTCAAATGATCGAACAAATTACACACTTAATGAAGTCTAAGTGATGAACCTGCCCTGATATAAATCAGGGCATTTTTATATCTAGTATTCCACTTTTAGTAGGTTCAATGATAAAATATATGGCGTTAGCAATGGGTCAGTAGCTCAGTCGGTTAGAGCACCTGCCTTTTAAGCAGGGTGTCCCGGG
>CAZMCB010000026.1:0-5208 GCA_964564895.1 uncultured Pseudomonadales bacterium
CAAAACCACGTATTAGGCTCAAAATAAGGTAATAAATAAACATTTCAACCTTGTTTTTTGCGTAGTGATCGACAATAAGCATGTTGGTAATCAGAGTGCAAGATAACCCGATGAAAGACATGCCTCCAAAAACAAAAAACGAAGTCCAACTCGAGTAGATTACGTGCTTAATCTAGAAAAAAGCATATAAAGCATTTGGCAATAGAAGAATAAAACAGTAGATGAAAAACACATCAAATATTTTGGATAGCTTGCCGATTTTGGGAAGAAATCTTAATTTTTTGAGTATCAAGATTATGGCAAGGGGTAATAGACACAAAATGAGGTTAAGAAAAAGACCTCCTGGAAATACCTGATGAGTCTGGAATACTATCACCTAACCTCCTTTTTAACGTTCGAATTTTAGAGATTGTCTCATAATAAATTATGAGCGTCAATTATTTGTTGTCAATGACGGTTGTTTTTGTAACCGTTTTTGCCAGCATTTTTACTATGTTTAGGACGGGTTTTTTGTTTTTTGGGGAAAAGCTCGGGGCAGTATTCCCTTAACCATTCTCTTTTTACTTCAAGACAGTTACTGGCATAAGTATTTCCTTTTGGGTTTATGAATATCTCACTCGGGAGAATATAAACACTTTTGCTGTGAAAGTGATTTAGAATCGAGTTGAAATGAATGCGAATATGGCTTTTTGTTCGATCAAATTTACGATAGTATTCTCGATTTTCTTTTGATTTTTTGTCGTTTTCGATGACTAGCAGATTATCGATTAACCCTGCCAAGAGGGCTTTGCTTACATTTTGATTCGAAATTCTTGGAATGGTTTCTGGATCGACAATAATATTATGATTGGCGAGTACTTCCAGCAAATCTAGACGAACATTTTTGGCTTCGGTGAGTGCCTTGTCATTTAGATAGTTATTTTTTGCCCAGTCATCGTTGTAGCCATGAGCAGAGTATTCTTTCCATATATTAAGCAAAACGTCAAAATCAGACTCGGCATTTTCGAAGAAACGCCTGTGAGCATTATCAGCTAGGAAACGTAGGTCTTCTTCTTGGGGATAAGTAAAAATGTTTTTACCTTCAAGCAAAGAGGCAATTATGGTAATCTCATTGAGACAGTCGAGCTCAGGCTTAAGTGCTTCAATTATCATTCTTCCTCTTCGTGGCTCGAGGGCAAGCTCAACTAGCTGTTCACCGATTTCTGTGATGTGACCATCTTGGTCAAGTGCACCCAAACCAGTAAGTGTTGAAATTGCTTTACTTATCAACTCAACTCTAGGTTTGTCTAAAAAATCAAAGGCCTCGATATCTTCGATACCGACCTTTTTCATGGCTAAAATTACCTGAGACAGGTCTGAGCGAAGTATTTCTGATGTTTAATATTGGGGACGTCTTTTGAGACTGCTTTCGGTGAAAAGTCGATAACAGAAACCTGGAGCTGTTCTCCCCGCCCTTCCTTTGCGCTGATCGATGCCACTTATGGCGTGTTCGGTGAGAACTAATTTTTCGATACCGCTTCGGGGGATAAACTGAGTCTGTTTGATAAGGCCTGAGTCAATAACGTGAATTATGCCATCTATTGTGACTGATGTTTCTGCAATATTGGTGGCAACAATTACTTTTCGGAGTCCAGAATTGGCGAAAATTTTGTTTTGATCTTCGGGAGACTGTTCGGCATGAAGAGGTAATATTTCAATTTCTTCTTTGACAAGATCTTTTAGATATTCGATTGTGTCTGATATTTCGGCTTTTCCAGGCATAAAAATGAGAATATCTCCAGGTTCCCCTGACTCGACAATAGTTTTAACTTTTTTGGCAGCAGCTTTTTTGAAATCAAAACCAAGAGGAATTTCTTTTTCATAGAAGACTTCGACAGGATACATCTTCCCTTCTATCGCTACTGAGTTGTCGACGTCTCCATCTCCTATATAGTCTGCAAAACGATTTCTTTCGATGGTGGCTGAAGTAACAACGATTCTTAAGGGCTGAATGTCCGCTTCGGCTCTACGTTTATTGACCTCTTTTAACAGTCCAAGAGAAAGAATAATGTTGGTGGTTTGTTCGTGAGCCTCATCGACCATAACAACTGAGTAGTCAAGAAGTAGCGGATCGAACTGGATTTTGCGAAGAAGAATACCGTCGGTCATAAAGGTTAAGGCTGTGTCTTTGGAGGTTATGTCTTCAAAACGAATATGATATCCGACTTTCCCTCCAACTTCTGAGTCGACCATAGTGGAGACAAATTCTGTGAGACTGCTGGCAGCAATTCTTCGAGGCTGAGTGACAGCTACAGTACCAGAAAGACTATTTTGCTCAGCATATTCGTGCAAAAGAAGTGAAAAACAAGTTGATTTGCCTGAGCCTGTTTCTCCTATAAGAACGAAGTTTGGGTGTTTATTGATTTCTTCGCGTAACTTCTCACGGTGATGAGAAACTGGAAGATGATCGTATTTTTGTAAAATGGGTTCAAGAATATTATTTTCTACTGGACTGGTTTGTTTTTCTGGTTTCATTTTTCGGAGTGATTTACTGGGTAAGGTTAACACAGGTTTGAGAAATAAAATAGCGCCCTTTTGGGGCGCTAGGTGTTTATTCTGGCTCAGATTCGAAAGCCTGAGAGGCGGTTGGGTCGGCAGGACGGAAATAAAGTTGTTCTTTGGTAGGCATCAAATCAACCAAAGTTTTGACTTCATGGGTTTCAGGTATGACAGCCGGTTCCTCTGTAGATTGAGCAGTTTGATTTGTCATTTTTCTCCTTTTCTACTCTACATTTGATCTGATGACATTAACGTCTTGTGAAATTCCTTCAAGAGTGGATTTTATTTCTGATAGAACCGGAACGACAGGGACCTGTTTGAGACCACAGTCTTTTGTTTCCTTGTCCCACATCTGGCACAGGGTTTCCAGACAATCAAGAAAGGCTGTTCCTCGAATTTCATCTATGGATTTTTTACCACCATTACTGATTAGAGCAGCTGCAATAAATGGACACCACATATTTTCCTCCTATAAAAGGGCGAGATTATGGGATATTATATCATAGAGGCAACAAAAAGCCCCCTAGAAGGGGGCTTTTTGAAATTTATTAAATTTAATTTACCATCTAAAGTGAGCGAAGGCTTTGTTGGCCTCGGCCATTTTGTGTGTATCAAGCTTTTTCTTGATAGCTGCACCGGTGTTTTCGTGAGCCTCAAGGACTTCAGCGGCGATTTTGTCGGCTAGAGTTCTGGTTGGATTGTTGGATCTGGCCTTGGCGGCGTTTAGTACCCAACGGATGGCGAGGGAGTCACGACGTTCGGGACGGATAGGAGTTGGAACCTGATAAGAGGCACCACCAACACGGCGAGAACGAACTTCGATGGTTGGCTTTACATTCTCCATAGCTTCAGTAAGATATTCAAGACCATCTCTGCCTGTTTGGGCAGCGATCAAATCAATTGCTCCATAAATCTGTTTGGCAGCGACTGACTTTTTACCTTCTTGCATACATCCATTGATGATTTTGGAAACCAATTCACTTCCATAGATTGGATCAAACTGGATTTTTTTGGCGGGTGTTTTCTTAGATCTCATATATTTTATTTAGCTGGTGAAGGACGTTTGGTACCATATTTACTACGACTGGTTCTGCGTTTTTCGATACCACCAGTGTCGAGCTTTCCTCTAACAATGTGGTATTTGACACCTGGAAGATCACGAACGCGACCACCACGGATCATAACGATACTGTGTTCGGCCAAGTTGTGTCCTTCGCCCATGATGTAGGCGGTGACTTCTTGTTTGTTTGAGAGTCTGACACGAGCAATCTTACGAAGAGCAGAGTTTGGCTTCTTAGGGGTCATGGTTTTGACCTGAAGACAGACACCCGCCTTTTGGGGAGACTGAGTCTCGACCATACGTCGTTTGATTGAGTTGAAACTCTTACGGAGAGCCGTAGTTTTCACTTTGGTAGCTGCACTATGGCGGCCGTGTTTGATTAATTGATTTGTTGTAGGCATAATTTCAGATGTGTATTTTATCAGATATTTTCAATTCGTGCTCTCAGCTTACTAGTTGGAACCAGTCTACCGATAATAACGTTCTCTTTCATACCTATCAAGTGATCAATCTTTCCTTGGACCGCAGCGTCTGTAAGGACGGAAGTGGTGTCTTGGAAGGAAGCGGCTGATAACCAGGAGTCGGTGTGAAGAGCGGCACGAATAGCACCAAGAATAAGGTTAGTGGCCGTAGCGGGTTCTCCACCTTGGGCAATAACAGCTTCGTTGGCCATTTCGTAAGAACCTCTGCTGATAACGTCGCCAGCAACAAGGGCGGTGTCACCAACTGCGTCGATGCGAACATAGTCACACATCTTGCGGAGAATAACTTCGAAATGCTTGTCGTGAATACTGATACCCTGAGACTCGTAAATTGACTGAATTTCGCCAATGAGGTAGTTTTGGGTAGCTCTGAGACCTTTGATCTTGAGAAGCTGCTTGATGTCGACTCCTCCTGAGGCTAGTTGGGTACCGACAGAGATAAGATCTCCATCTGCAACCTTGAGGGACATGGCGAGAGGAATAAGGTATTCTTTACGGTCTTCTTTGGCTTTACTGCCAGGAGTGACGGTAACGAGGTTACCATTTTCGGTTTCGACAACTTTGACCTTACCTGAGATCTCGGCAATAGGAGCAACAAGCTTAGGCATACGAACTTCCAAAAGCTCAGTTACACGAGGAAGACCTTGGGTAACGTCAACGCCAGCGGCACCTCCAGAGTGTTTGGTACGCATGGTTAACTGTGTTCCAGGTTCACCAATTGATTGTGCAGCGATGATACCAACTGGGTCACCAATGATGGCGAGCTTGTTGGTGGCTGTGTTGTGTCCGTAACATTTGGCACAGAGACCGAAACGAAGCTTACAAGTGATGGGTGAGCGAACCTCGACCTCTTTGACTCCAGCTGTTTCAATAACGGCTGCGAGTTCTTCGGTAATTAGTTCACCAGCGTCGACAATTGTTTTCTTGGTACTTGGATTAACGATCTTGCTGGCTGCGAAACGGTGAACAATGCGTTTGGCGAAGATTTTTCCACCTCTGTCTTCGGCGACAATAGTGATAAATTCATCAGTTCCACAATCCTCGGCGCGACCATCACGCATGACGAGATCCAGGAGGCTATCGGCGAGCGGAAGGGCTCCCAGCGATACCAGACCGTCGTCAGCGCCT
>CAZMCB010000027.1:0-4758 GCA_964564895.1 uncultured Pseudomonadales bacterium
CATAGCTTAACCCCCGTGAGCGATATTCATCCAGGATACTCAATCGTGCAAGGCATAAAAGATATCCGCATGAAGAAAGATCCTGTCACAAAAATAATTACCCTCATTTTCGATCTCCCAGCCTTTCATAACAGAACTCTTTACCACATCAAGGTTAGCATCAGGCTTGTTGACCTGACTGCCAACGAAAATATTCCTGTTACGCAAAATAGGAAAAGGATCATTACTCTCGATCCGCTCTCCCGATACAAGCTAACCGTAATCTACAAAACTAAATCAGATACTACTCGTTATCAGGACACTATTGTCTGCAATTTCCTTCCTGAAAACTAACACTCCTCAAGCCAGGTACACCCTGGCTTTTTTTATGCTAAAATATGCCTACCTCGCCAAGTGTGAGGGAGCTTACCAAAAGTAAAGCGACCTGTATCAATCTGCTAACTAATACATCAAACCTAGTCACTATTCCTTTTTTGGACGGCTATTATAAAAACCATATATAAAAACATGGCAAAAAAAATCAAAGCTATCTTGAAGCTAAACCTTCCAGCCGGCTCCGCCAACCCAGCACCACCTATTGGTCCTGCTCTTGGTCAACATGGTGTCAACATCATGGAATTCATTACTCAGTACAATGCAAAAACTGCCGAGATGCGTGGTCAGATCATTCCTGCATTGGTAACTATTTTTGAAGATCGTTCTTTCAAGTTCGAGCTCAAAACCCCTCCAGTTTCCGCTCTTATCAAACAAACCCTAAACATTAAACTTGGTTCCGGTACCCTCAACAAAGTCAAAGTCGGTGAGATCACCATAGACCAAATCAAGGCAATCGCCGAGAAAAAAATGGCCGACATGAATACCAACGACATTAATGCAGCTATGCAAATGATCAAAGGTACTTGTAAATCAATGGGTATAACAATCAAAGAATAAATATGGCTACAAAAATAATCTGGGATAACCTATACAACGACTTACCTACTCACGTAGCAGTCGCCCTTCGTGCCGCTCGTATCAAACCTGAACAAATCGTTTCCAAAGAAGACGGTGAACTCATGGCCATCGAAGGCATCAAAGAAGAAGATGTCAACTCCATAAGAGCCATCTACAACACTGATTCCGTCGTCGTTCCTACCAAGGAAGAAAAAGCTGAAGAGGCCAAAGAAGAAGTCGAGGAAGAAGCCAAAAAAGTGGCCAAGAAAATTGTTGCTCGCAAGCGCTCCAATAAATACAAAGCCATGGCTAAGCAAGTCAAAAAAGACGAGCTCTACTCTGTCAAAGAAGCTATTGCTACTCTTACCAAGCTTTCCAAATCTACCAAGCTCAAAACAGTCGAACTTCATCTAAACACTCGTGAAACTGGTATCCGAGGCGAGCTCAAACTCCCTCACTCAACAGGAAAAGACGTCAAAATCGCCATTTTCTCTGATGACTTGGCTACCAAGATCACTGCAGGTCAGATAGACTTCGATATGTTGCTCTGTACGCCCGCAGACATGCCCAAAATCGCCCGCTTCGCCAAAGTGTTTGGTCCTAAGGGTCTCATGCCTAATCCAAAGTCTGGAACAGTCACAGAGCATCCTGAGGAAAGAGCTAAGCAATTAGCTTCTGGAGGTACTCTTCCCTACAAGACTGAAGCCAAGTTCCCTATTATCCATCTCAACTTAGGCTCAATCTCTCAAAATAGTGAAGATTTGATAGACAACATCAACGAAGCTATTCGTAGCATCGGTGTTTCCAAGATCAAAACAGCTTATATCTCCTGCACACACACCCCTTCAGTTAAGCTCGCTTTCAGTAATATCTAAGACTTAGAAATTACCAAAAACCAAAAAGACCCTCCGCAAGGAGGGTTTTTTGGTACAATTAGCCCGAGTTCGTTCACATTCCAAAAGAAAAGGAGAAAATTGAAAAAAGGTAAAAACCTACTTTCCATTCTTGCAATCCTAATTCTGTTGACCATTTTGTTGATTCCCTCCAAACCGGGTAATCTTCAAAACCCACCCACATATACCCCTTCACCCACGGTTGTCCCAGGACCACCCTTAAGACCAACCCTCCTTCCTCCGGAATTAAAAGTAGTCTGGCCAGGATCGATGGTTATCACTCCACCTCCTGGAAACTAGTTCCACGCCCCTCCAAAAGAGGGGCTTTTTTTCTGCCTCACACTTGACTTTTTCATTAATATAGGATATAATACACCCCATCTTCAGCCACGAGGCTGATCCCACTTTAAAATTTGATTTTTGCTCAAGGAGGTATCCAAAATGTTCAAAAAGTACTTATGGCTCGTTGCTCTTGCTTTCCTCGTAGGGTTCCTATTCACGATCTTCGCCTTGGCCAAAAGTGTTGGTGCCTTCTTTATTCTGATCTTAGTCTTAGGCATTTTTATGCTCATTGACTATGGCACTTCCAAAAACTTTGGCTTGACCTTACTGAGTTTCTTCGTCGTACTATTCCTATTTTTGCTTGGCATGAGAGCAGCTCAAAAAGTAACCACTGTTTTTGCCAAAGATGATGAACCGCGTCAGATTGAAACCATCATAATTGATGGCCAGCTAGTGACCAACTTGACAGTAATTCCGACAACAGATGATCAACAGGTATCCAATCCGATGCCCACATTTGAACCTGGGAACTGCGTTTCCAGCAACTTCAATGAAAGCATCCGTCAATGGTGTACCTACATCGAAAGTAGTGCTCAAGCACACAATGTCGACCCAAAACTCATCGCTGCCATCATGTTGATGGAGTCCGGAGGTGACCCACATGCTGGTAAAACAATTACCAATGTGGATGGCGTCGACTATTTCTGTTCTCGTGACGGAGCTATTGGCTTGATGCAGATTATGCCTCGTGATGGTCTATCTGGGGAAAAATATGGTTCCATGTTTGCCAGCCGACCAACAGTTGCCCAGCTTTACAACGATCCCGCTTTCAACATCGAGTACGGCACAGCATATATCGCTGGTCTAATAAATACGTACGGCAATATCCGAGACGCCCTTTTCCATTACGGGCCATCAGGTTGTGGTTATGAGTGTTATGCCGACCCTATCATCAATACCTACAACACCTACTAAAAAGAGGCAAAATGTCAAAACTATTAAACCCCAAAATCATCATCGGATTGGTTGTTGTCATTCTCGTATTCCTGGCTGGCTTCGTTGTCTCACTCATTGACCAGTCAAAAGTGAATGCCAGTGCTCCCGCTGTTGCCGCTTCTTCCTCGCTTTCTATTGAACACAAAGAAGGAGCTAATGACTACTACGTCAGCGGTTTGATCATAGGTGACAATCCGATCCCCGATAGTCAAAAGGAAATTTGGGCAGACATTGTCAACAGCCCAGAAAGTCTCGACCAGGTCGCCTCCAGTCTCACTACCTCAACTTCCACGAGTCTAGAAGAAATCAAACAGGCCATGGTCGATAGCCTTCAAACTGGCGTTCTCACCCTCAAACCCTAAGGAGAAATATGGAATACAAAACCGGAAATATCTATCCCCCTAAAGGGTCGAAAATCGACCCTAAACGTCGTCAGCGTATCGATAGATCGAGAAAATTGAAAACCATTTTTCTTGATCTAAGTAACAAAGTCAAAGTAAAAATCAAATAAATTCGCTTCAAAATCAAAAACCCGTCTAAAAAACGGGTTTTTTCTTGCCAAAAGAAAGCCCCGGCACTGCCGAGGCTTATTTCTATTAACGTATACGGGTCAAAGTTGAAACATTGTTATTGTCTCGGGTATTCTCCACAAGACCCATTTCTGTCAGCTCTTTGATGATTCCTAACGGCATTACGACCCCCATTCTTATTGCTTTATCTCGTATATACAACGTTCCATTTCCATTAAACGAGATTAAATGGAGCACTTTTTGCTGCTCTGCGTTCAATACTTCTGTTGCGTTGTTTGGGTCGCTATCAGTGTTGTCCAACTCTTACCTCCAATAAAGTTAATGTGAATCTGGTTGGTATTGTATCAAGCCCATAATAAAAATGCAAGCCACCACTTGCACTTACCCGCACCTGTTGTATAATACTAGAAGTTCCAAGACCAAGGGCGATCACTAAGTCCCTTGCAGAACCAATTATATGGCTCAACTTGGAATGGAGCCTTTTTCGTAACTAAATCAATAAAACAAAACAACATGCCAAACAAAAAAAACGTTCATCAGCTAGCAGCCATAACCAAAGCTTTAGCCGAGTCAAAAGCCGTCATCATTACCGAGTACGCCGGTCTTACTGTTGCAGAGCAAAACATGCTTCGTGAAGAGGCAGAAAAGACTAACTCCAGCTTCCTCGTCACCAAAAACAATCTTCTTCGCATCGCTTTCAAAGAAAGATCACCCGAACTAGCTTCAGCTCTTGACTCCTTCCTCAATGGCCCAACCGCTGTTCTTTTCGGTGCCGACGCTGTCTCCGCTGCCAAAACTCTTTCTAAGTTTGCCGCAGACCACGAAAAGCTCGTCATCAAAACAGGTACCATGGACGACAAAGTCATCACCGTTGCCGATATCTCCGCTCTATCCAAACTTCCTTCCTACGAAGAGCTCCTTGGTAAGCTTATGGCCCAGCTTCAAGCTCCTGCACAAGCACTTGTCAGACAGCTTAATGCTCCTATGCAAAACTTGGTCTATGGCCTCAACGCTATCAAAGCCAAGCTTCCTGCTTAATTAGTCTCGTAAATTATTAAATATCAAAAACAAACATGTCCGAGAAAGTAACCAAACTCGTCGACCAAGTAAGTGAACTTTCCGTT
>CAZMCB010000028.1:0-3749 GCA_964564895.1 uncultured Pseudomonadales bacterium
TTGACCTGATGCGCATGGCCCGCAGGGCAGGCAGTCCTTCTCCCCTGGTTTCGTATATTGCCCGTAAAGGCGAAAGTACTGAAGCCTTGGGTAAAATGTCACAGATGAATGCCCTCTACTGGCCGGTGAACAAAAGAGAACTTGAAGCTAATACGGCTCTGGTACAAAACAAATTTTATGAAACGACTACATCATCTTCCACTTTGCAATAAATCAGACAATATATGAAAACAATTAATGCCTTTAAAAATAAGATACTCTATCTGATTTTGCTTTTTTCTATATCTCAGGGTTTGTTTCAATCTTGTTATACCGAGGATATAGTAGATAACTACTTCACTTTTACGGGTGAACTGATAGGTGACTATATAGAAAGCAGACCTGAACGTTTTTCAGAGTTTCAGCACTTGCTCGATACAACAGGAGTGATGGGACTATTAAAAGCCTATGGCTTGTACACGTGTTTTCTTCCTACCAATGAAGCTATGGCAGAATACTATCAACATCATGAAAGACAGGGGGCGAGTGATTTTACTTTGGCAGAACTCAAGACCATTTGTTATAACCATATTATAAAAGGAGACACTCTGGCCACGCTGCAATTTTCTGAAGGGGCTCTGAGCACTCTTTCTATGAGTGGTCGCTTTATCAGCGTAGATTTTTCGGATACAACGGCTACCATCTTTATGAACGGTACCGCCCCCATCATTGAAAAGGACATTTTGTTGCACAACGGGGTAGTACATGTATTGGGTAAAGCCATGGAGCCTTCCGAAGACCGGATTTCTTCTAAACTGATGCAAGATCCGAAATTCTCGCTCTTTGCCCATGCTTTTGAGCTGACCGGCTATAAGTTTATAATGGACGAAGCCCCGGTCGAAGATTTAACCTACGATCCGGACAATTACACACCCAGCGGTTTTCGCCATACAGTACTGGAAGAATTACCTCAATACCGGAAATTTGGTTACACCATTCTGGCCGAAAGCGATTCCACGCTGACATCCTATACAGACTGTCCTAAACTTCCCAACGGGGTACAAAGCCTGGATGATTTATATACCCTGGCTGAATATTTTTATTCCTCCAAACCCGGTAATATCGGATTATTTTCAGATGGAGACGAGGTAAAAGACGATTATACCGACAAAAGAAATTACCTGAACAGGTATATTGCTTACCACTGTATGACACGCACTCTGCTTTCGAGCCGTTTTATAAAAGATTACGATACACCCCATCATTTCAAAACTTACGACATGTGGGAATACATCGAAACCATGTTGGAAAATCGTTTGCTGGAGGTAAAGATTGACCGCAATTATAGTGCTCACAACAGTGAGTTTGGCTTTTTTAACTGCAAAATGGCTCCCGACGGTAAAGAGGATGCCTCTACCGGCATTTTGTTGACCGATTACAAGGACAAACCCGACGGAGGTTCTATAAACGGCTATTATCACGAAATTGACAAGCCTCTGGCCTATACAAGAGAATTTGAAGCGGCTCTTTCGACAAAACGACTCCGTATCGAGGCTGCCTGTTTCTTTGATGAACTGGCCACCAACAATATGAGAGGAAACGCCAAATGGAATCCAAATGGAAGCAACAACGGAGAAACCGATAAAACACATGCTTATCAGATTCCTTTCGGCTACCTGACCGGCTTTGTCTGTACAGAAAGTACAGAGTTTACATACATTGGAGCTTGTTCAGCTTACGAAGATTTTCAGGGGGACGAAATGTATGCTCGTGACTCCTACAACTTCACCATGGAAACCCTACCTATTCCCGCCGGGACTTACGAGGTGAGAATGGGTTATCAACCTACGGCTTATCGGGGTATTGCACAAGTTTACTGGGACAGTATTCCTACAGGGATCCCGGTTAATTTTTCCTTATTGGCCAGTAACCCTGATATCGGGCATAAGGTTCCAGGAAGTGATAAGGATGATTCTAATGGCTATGAAAACGACAAAATGATGCGGAATCGCGGTTATATGAAAGGCCCCGACAGTTATAAATGTCCGGTAAATATTTACAATTATAGTGCTGCCAATGCGCGTTACAGTACTTATAACCTTCGTTATATTTTAGGCACTTACGAATTCAAAGAACCGGCCAAGCATTACATAACCATAGTCTTTTTGGGAACGGAATCGGGCGACAGTCAGTTTATGATGGATTACCTGGAATTTTGCCCCACTGAATTGATACTTACAGAAGATACACATTAAAGATAAAATATATGAAGACCAATCATTCTAAATTATGGCCCTTGATTGCTTTTTCTCTGCTGACGCTCATATCTTGCCAACAACAAGCCTGGTATGAGCACTTTGAAGATTCGGGAAAGGCCGGCTCAGAAAAGACGATGATGGAATACATCGAATCAGAACCGCGACTGGACCTGTTTTTGCAAATGCTGGAGATTTCGGGTTACGATACAGTGTTATCCGTTTCGCAGACTTTTACGTTATGGGCTCCCCAAAATGAGGCTCTGTCGGCTATTGATTTAAACGATACAACCACCGTTACCGAAATAGTCAGCAACCACATAGCTCGCTACTCCCTAAGCACCTCCTCCACAAGGAGCGATAAGGTGTTCATGTTTAGCAATAAACTGGTTTCTTTTGTAGGGAACAAGTTTGGTTTAACAAATCTGACCAACGCAAATATCAAAGTAGCCAACGGACTCTTGCATATAATCGACGGCTTCGTTCCCTATGTGCCGAATATATGGGAATATTCAAGCCGCATTCCGGGCCTGGACTCCCTGTCAGCGTATTTCGTCAGCCAGAATCAACGAGAGTTTAATCTGTTGGAAAGTAAACAAATAGGAGTCAATGCAGCTAAACAGCCTATTTACGATTCTTCTTTTTTCGAAAGTAACCGATTTTTGACCGAAGTGGCCAACCTTGACAACGAAGATGCCGTTTTTACGGTACTTTTCCCCAATAACGAAGCCTGGGAAAAGTCTTTTAATATAATTAAAAATTATTACAGGACTACTCCGGCAGATGGTGGTTGGACCAAACAAGAATTACTGGCCCGGAATGCCTTGGTCAAAGACTTGGTCTACTTAGATAATTTCAAAGAAGAGGGCTTTCCGGATACTCTCATTTCTTCTTCAGGCTATACAATAGGCAGTGCTGCTGATATATTCCAGGGAGCATCCATTTACGATGCCAGCAACGGAGTGATTTATGTAACAGACTCGCTCAGAATTCCCGCAACCAGTTCCTGGCATATTCCTTTCCTGGTTGACGCTGAGCAAGAATCCTACGGCAGAACTTCTCTCAATGCCAAATTGTATAACCGCACCAGTGCCGGCACTTCGATAGTGACTTCGTCGGGCAGGTATCTGGAAGTGGAGGCTACCGGCACAACCATCTTGTCCAAAACCTATGTGGATTTTCCCATACCGAACGTTTTGTCGGCAAAATACGATATTTACTGCCTGTTTGTGCCTGAAAGTGTTGTAAATCGCATCAATCCAAAACCAAATGTGGTTAATCTTTACATGTCGTATCTGGGGGCTGACGGAAAGTTAAAAAACAATGTTTCGATCAAGAAAAATGTAACGATCGATGCCACTGATACTACACTCGTACATGTGACACAAATGGATTTCCCCTTTTGCAGTGTGCTGGATCAAAACTCCGTCATAAGTGACATAACTGTAAAACTCAGGATAGAGAATGCGGTTACTGCCAGTCAGACGCGTTTATATACACGAACGATGCGCATCG
>CAZMCB010000029.1:0-2559 GCA_964564895.1 uncultured Pseudomonadales bacterium
CCTCTGGTTACTTGTGCGCGTCCATTTCTGGGCTTATCTGGCCCTAATCTTCTCCCTGTGAATGGCAATGTGAAAAGTGTCCAAAAGTGGCATTTGCCTGGCCCCGGCATAGTGGCATTGGAAGAAGAGGAAGAAACGGCTTTATCTCCTCAGAAAGACGAGAAGAAGAGAGGCAAGGTGGGGCCAGACGAAATGTCGTTAGTGGTACACTTTCAACTTGGCGTTGACACTCCCGGCTGAAGCCGGAGGGAGCATCCAGCTCACCACTCTCAAAACCAGCCATCCAGTCCCAAAGGACTGGAGTGGCTAAAAAGCCTTATCCTGACTCTCAAAACCACTTTGTCCCTAGGGCTTTTTGATGCCAATTGTACGAGGCTCACAATTTATTTTTTTTTATGTTTGGCGATGAAGCGTGGTAATCGTCAGCCATTTTTGGGGGATTAACATCTATTGGCTTGCATTGGCCAATTCACTTGTTAATTTCAATGAACAGCCACGTACCTCTATAAATTACATACCTTCCCTACCATATCAAGGAGAGCACTGACCATGACAGAAGACACAAAAATTGACAAGCAGCCCCTGAACGAGGAAGCACCAGAAGCGACCAGCGCAACATCAGCAGCCAAGGCTTCCGCTACCAGCAAAAAGAAAGCGGCTAAGAAACCAGCTAAGAAACCAGCCAAGAAGTCAACGAAGAAATCATCTGACCCCAAAAGCCAGCTCCCTGCTGTTACGAAACAGCCAGTATTCAAAATAACCGATGACAAAAAGAAATCTTTGGCTGAATATGAAGAAGAGATTAAATCGAAACTAGATTCATTCATTGATGTCGTTGTTGCTCTTCGACAAATCCAAGTCGATGGGTTGTGGAAGTGTCATGTCGATGATCATGGCAAGCAACTCTACGAAACCTTTGAGGACTACACCATTAAGAAATTTGACTTCAAACGGGCATATTTCTCAAAGTTGAATGCTGCTGCCAGAGCTTACACGTTGATTGAAAAGGCTGACCCAGAATTAGTAAACAAAATACCGAAACGCTGTACCGTCTATTACCAGCTGTCTCGTGTCAAAGACGGTAAAAAAATGGTAAATATTATTAATGAGGTCTGGAAAGAAGACCCGGACAAGATCAAAGGTACTGCGATTGAGAAGCTAGTTGAGTTGGAAATCCCCAAAAAAGACAAGCCAAAAAATAAAGCTAACAAGCAGATGTCGATTCTGCTTGGATTGCTCACCAATCTTGATGAAGATGATGCCGAAAACGCCTTTAACACATACATCGCGGGTATGGAGAGTAAGCGTAAAAAGAAAGGTGAGACTTTTGACAAAAAGCAGGAAGTCACGCTGATGAAAGAGAAGTTGACTTCCTTGCTCAAAATCATCGAGGAAGATTGACTGATGCCGTAATGAGAGAGAGGGGCAAACGTTTCCAATTGGAAACGTCTCCTGCATAAATACGGTGAAAATGGACCAGCAGCGCTCCAGCCCTTGACCTTGCATCCTCCTCGTCTCTCGGGGGGATGCAAGGGCAAGGGTTTGTTGTATGTGGGGCATAACAGATGAAGCTTGATCGATTCCCAGGCCTAACCAGTATGGAGGACGTATGAGCGATGCAGCAAGCATAACACAAATCATCGACTACCTCAAAACCGGCTTCATTCACACAGATAATATTGAAGTTGATTATTCTGTGTCGAAGCAGATCGTTATGGAGGCGACGGCTTCACTAGCGATTGAGGCTAATTACGGCAAATCAGAATTCATCACAAGACTTAAAGATAATAAGCCTTTGTCAGTAACTAAAGAAGAACATCTCTACAGCTTGTCACCGAAGATGAGTTATGAGTATATGCGTGTGACTACTGACAGAAACAATGACCGTTATGTAATTACAAAACCATTAGCTCATATCCATTGTTTTGTTGTTGATATAACGTCTATGCCCTATACTTGGAAGCCTTTTCTGCCACCATATAACACAAGAAATCCACATATCACAGGTAGTCCACATGACACAAGTAATCCATTTTACAATGGTCAAGTAAAATTTATAACTATATCCGATACTAGAAACCAACCAGAACGTCAAGTACAATGGGGCGAATCAGATGAACTATATCAATATAAAGATGAAATCCTCACCCAATTCGAGCGTGAATATGGTTCAAAATACAAACTGTGTAAAAACATATTAACCGTAGAATCACCAGAAATGGCTCTTAGTCACTTTTTACACCTAGACGATGCTTTTTCGGACATGAAGAAGGAAGTCGGAAACTACAAGTATCGGTTTCTTGATTTATCCAAAGAAGAAGACAAATACTTTTGTGAGCTGCGTGGTAGTAGCCAAGAAATACCGTATGAGAAGTATCTAAACGCATATCTGTTTGATTTTTGCAAACGTTCACTGACACATCACAAAATAGGATTCTGCGTTGATAAAGTTTTCAGAACAGGTAAATATCAGGCTGTATTTCCTTTCCGCGATAGATATGGCGAGATAGTAATGGCCGTGGTGAAGTGCTACGATCCTGATATTCCTCGTAAGTTTTT
>CAZMCB010000030.1:0-2549 GCA_964564895.1 uncultured Pseudomonadales bacterium
TGGTAGTTTTTGGCATTTCGGTAGTAATTTTTTTAATAGATTTTTTTGTAGTTTGTTTGGCCATGATTCTTATATTATCACATTAATAATTATTCGTTATATCTTTGCGGCTCAAGATCTATAGCATTATCAAAACTTGGGATAAATGGGTCGGGTAAATCGGTGTTGAGATTTTGAATTTCTTCTTTTAAACCTTGGAAGTCTGATTTTACTATTGTGGATGAAGTGGGATATACAGTTTCAATGTCTGGTGGGGTGAATACTGGAGTAGAAACTTTTTCGGAAAGAGATTTTCCTATTAGAAGAGCAATTATCAAAATAAATACGCCAGCACCAGACAAAAGATACCACTTATATTTTGAAACATAGGCTTTTAAGGGTGCAATTATCTCGCCGGATTTTATTTTGGCAATAAGCTCGAGCGCTTGGGGATTGGTGATTTCGAGTTTAGGAATGGGCATAATTGAGATCGATATCGATTAAACTATCAAGCCATTTTATTTGAAGTGATCTAATTTTATTGATGGTTTCAGATTTATCGGTGAAGTAGTTTTCGTAATCAATATTAAGAACATCTTCTTCGGAGAAAATTTTATTAGTAAAGTCGTTTATATCTTCGTTGATTTTGTTCCCCTCTTTCTGGAGATCATCAATTTTGGTTTGAAGAGGAGTAGAAAATGGAGTGGCTAATTTGGGGAGAATAATGTCTAAAGCGTTTTTGGACTCGACCTGAAAGCGAACTAACTGGGATATCTTGCAGGCTACAACTCCTGTACGGAAACTGCGATCGTGAGGCACTGCGGCGGTCAGATAGTTTTGAGTGAAAGTAGCTAGCTGAGCTGGAGTAACTACAGTTTGAGATTTTTCTGCTTCTGATTGAAAAAAGACTCTAGCATTTGAAAGAGAGTCAAGAATGGGCTTAATGGGAGCGTAGTTAACCTTGGTTTCTTCACATAGAGAGATCAAATAAGCTGCAAAGTTGGCTTTGGCTAGATCTCTAGAATATATTGTTTGCTTGGCTGCGAGAACAGCTTTTTGCTGATTATCTAAAGTTGGATTGGCAAGGAAATCTTTTTTTAAAATTGTGTACTCGATATTATTTTGACGATAGCGACTGTACTGGTATTCGTAGTCTGATTTGGCATCGGCAAAAACTGTCGTGGTGGTTAGACAAAAAATTACAAAGAGATACAAAATAAGTGTTAGCCTAGAAAAAAGATTCATCACTTTAAGGATAACCCCTGACCGATAAGTTTTTCAACTATGGTCTGCCACGTAGAAAAGTGAAGGTCTAACTTCTCTTCGGTTTTGACTGTTTTTAGCCCGCCCCAAACTGGATAACGACTTTTGTTTGTCTGTGTTTCTAAAAAAGTATTAATTGAGGCCGACTTGATAGTCGAAGCGTCTCCACCTAGCTGATCGACAGTGAAAAAAATAAGCTCGTAAGGGGTGGTAGTATCGGAGCAGCAATGGAAAATGCCCTTACTCTCAGTGTCTATTATTTTTTGAAGAGTTTCTGCTACTTCATCTATAAAGGCGATACAAATCTGCTGATCATCAAACAATGGATACATTGTGCCATCGGAGAATTTTTTGAGTGCTCCTCTGATGTAGTCTAGTTTTGGATCGTAGTTGACTCTGACTGGATAAATAATACGTAGAACTGTGCCTCCCTGAGCTAAAACCGCTTTTTCGGCACGATTTTTGGTCCAGCCATACCATGTGAGATTGTCTTTGGTGTCTGGAGTTTTGTCTGCTTCGGAGTAAGGACCGGGGTTTTCTATAGAGCCTGGGAAGACCATGTCTGTACTAATCTGAATAAATTTGTCTGATGGAAATGCTTTGAGGATATTTTTGACACCTTCAACATTTATTTTCCAAGCAGCACCATTCTCGTCCCCTGTTTGGGCTTCGGCGGCGTTGACGTCAGTGAAAGCGGCAAAGTTTACAATCCATTCCGGATTGTTTTCATCTATGACTTTTTTGACTGCTTTCTCATCGGTAATATCAAAATCTGGGAACTCAGGAGTGATAAATTCGTAGTGTTTGGCCAACTCAATAAAGCGAGAGCCAACCAAGCCTGACGCACCGGTGACAAGAACTTTTATTTTGGTCATAGTTACATTACTTCCGGCTTAACAAAATCGAAGGGAACAATTTCCGGACTGATACGACACTCTTGAGTTTCTTCTGTGGCGACAAAGAATTTGTCGGTGAAATAGTTTAGGGTGACGGCTGTATTCGAGGGATTGATAAAGCCGTGAGCAATTCCGAAAGGAATATAGACGAGCTTGTCTTGGGACAAAACTATCTTCATCTTTTTTCCGTAGGTGGATGATCCTGTACGGTAGTCGATTAGTCCAAGAAGAATCGTGCCATTGGTGGTCCAGATTTCGTTTTGTTCTGGGTGAATGTGCCAAAATCTTTCGGTGTGAGGAGCAAGAAAGGACATATTTGCCTGAAGAGGGCGGAAATTGATACCAATTTCTTTGAGGGCAATATTGTTTCCTGCTTCATCTAGACGCATTGTTTCTTTGAACCAGCCTCCG
>CAZMCB010000031.1:0-1299 GCA_964564895.1 uncultured Pseudomonadales bacterium
AAAATAAAAGAATTTTTTCTAATTTCTTTTCGTTCATTGCCAGAGTGAATACTCCCACGAGGGCTCCAAGACTAATAAGAAAGGTAGCGATGATGATATTAAAAAGAGTGGACATGATTTAGTTGAGTTTTTATTAAAACAATTTATGCCGTAATGACATAAAGGTTATTTTATAGCATCTCGACCACGAAATAATATCTCTTTTTATTAGGATAGACCGTGTTCGTGGAAACAAGCGACGTATTTTTGATCTTCTGTCATGAAATGGCTAATTAACCAGTCTTCTAAATAATCGACGAGGCTAAAAGCTAATACAATTGAGTCTCCTTTGCTGTCGGAAATTATTCTTTTTATAGTTGTGTCAAATTCTTTATGTTTTACGATGTGTTCTTCCGTATTTTCGTAGTTAAATTCTTTGAAATAGCCTTCTTCGGTGGTGAAATGAAATTCTTTGTAATCCTGTAGTCGAGATATTATTTCGTCAATTTTTTCTTTTGTAGGAGTAGTAGCTAGTATTCTAATAAGTGTGTTTACAATGTCGATTAAGACTTTGTGCTGATCGTCGATAAGCTTAACTCCGACGCTATGTTTCTCTTCCCATTCAATTATTTTTGGGTTCATAATTTATGATACATCAGATAAAGAAAGAACTAGTTTTGAGTCGACTGCCCAGACATCTTGGTGGGTGATAATGAGAGGGTTAATCTCTATCTCGGCAATATCTGGCATGGTCTCGGCTAACTTTCCTAGACGAATTATTGTTTCTGTGAGCTTATCAAGCTTATATGGAGTGTCTCCTCGGAAACCGTTTAGAAGTTTATATACCTTTGACCTTTGAACTAACTCTCTCGCCTCTACTTCTTTAACCGGAAGTAAATGAAGATTTCTATCTAAAATTAATTCAGCAAACTTGCCTCCAGCTCCAAATAGAATTACTGGACCAAAGTTTGAGTCTCTTTTGACACCTACAATTACCTCAACTCCGCCAAGTATCTGTTCTTGGATCTGAACTTTGGCTCCTTTTCTACTTTGTTCATCTAGATTTTCTATCCTTGAGGATAGTTCTTTCCAAGCATTTTGCAGCTCTTCTTTGTTTTTAATTCCTACGATGACTCCGCCAACATCGGCTTTGTGAAGCAGATTGGGAGAGGATATCTTAAGTACCACTGGCCAGCCTGAGTTTTCGGCGAAGTGCTCGGCATGAGAAACATCTGACATCGCAAGGGTGCGAGGGGTGGAAATACCAGCTGAAGAAATTACTTCATTGGCAGAAAAATTATCAAGATTTTTTTGACCGTT
>CAZMCB010000031.1:1309-2526 GCA_964564895.1 uncultured Pseudomonadales bacterium
TTTGCACTGGTAAGAATGCTTTGAATATTTTCTGTGTCTATTTTTAGATCTTTTTCTTCTTGAGTAACCTTTTTACTCTCTGTGTCTCGCCAACTTTGCCATTGCCACATTAGAGATAGCGTTTTAATAGCCATCTCTGGGAAGCTAAATGAGGGAATTTTGTATTCGTTTAATTTCTTTTCTCCTACATGAGCTAGGCTACCGCCAATAAACGAGCAAAGAACTGGCTTTGATGACATCGCCGCTAACTTGCCAATGATGTCTGCGGTTTTTTCAATCTGAGTCATGAGCTGAGGAGTAAGAATAACTACAGCAGCATCGACTGTTGGCTCTTGGAGAACTGCCTCGAGTGCTTGACCAAAACGATCAGCTAGAGCATCCCCTAAAATATCAACGGGGTTTAAGAAACTGGCCATTCTAGGAAGGAAGGCGGACATCTTTTCCTTGGTTTGAGGACTGAACTGAGCCATCTCTAAACCAGCATCACTAATTGAGTCTGTACTAAGAACGGCAGGACCTCCTGCATTTGAAACCACAGCGACTCTTGGACCTTTGGGAGCATTTTCCCAAGCAAAGGCTCTGGCCACATCAAAAAATTGACTCATTTCGTGGCAGCGAATAATTCCAGATTCTTTGAATGCTTCATCGAGAACACTATCTTCTCCTGCTATGGCTCCTGTATGAGAGTGCATAGCAGCAACTGCAGCCTTTGACTTTCCTGGCTTAAGAGCGAATATGGGAGTTGTTTTGGAGATTTCTTTGGCAATTTTTACAAATTCTTGACCATCGGCGATGGACTCTAAATAGAGACCAATGGGGGAAACTTGAGATAAGCGAAGATCTGTAATTTCTGGCATTTGTTGGGTTGACCAAAATTTGAGGATGTCGTTTTCGGTGACAACTGCTTTGTTTCCTATGGTGATGAACTCGCCGTAACCTAGTTTGGTCGTTTGGCACCAGTCAAAAAGACTGGCGGCAATGGCACCTGACTGGGAAATAATTCTGAGATTCCCAGTTTCTTTGATTACCTGACCAAAAGTAACATTAATGGGTAAGAAATTATTGGCAAAGCCTAGACAGTTTGGGCCTAAGATGTTAATTTTGAATTTCTCGGCTGTATCTTCAAGTTGTTTTTGGAGTACTTCCCCTTCTGGGCCAATTTCTTTGAAACCGGCGGTAAAAATAACGGCGTTTTTTATACCTTTTTTGCCGACCTC
>CAZMCB010000032.1:0-2438 GCA_964564895.1 uncultured Pseudomonadales bacterium
ATTACATCAGGGGCCGGGCTTTCTTACGCTTTGCGCGGTCTTTCTTTCAGGGACAGGTATGCGGGATTATAAGAAAAAATACTCTATTATTATTTTATGAACCTGCCAAAGGAAAAATGGAGTGAAAATCTGAAGCTAATTAAGCCAAAAGTGGAGCGAGTTTTGTACAAAGGGAATATTGATTTATTGTTGAACGATTCGCCTAAGCTGGCTATTGTAGGTAGTCGAAGAATGTCGAATTATGGCAAGAAGGTGATTGAGAAATGGATGCCTGCTTTGATACAAAAGGGAGTGACTATTGTTTCTGGTTTTATGTATGGAGTGGATCAGGCGGCACATCAAGCCTGCTTGGATAATGGAGGGAAAACAATTGCGGTTTTGGGATGGGGAATTGATATGAAAGTGTCGTCAGATGACGAGAAACTGTATCAGCAAATATTAAACGCATATAGTTTGATATTGTCTGAGTATGAGGGTGAAATGATTGGGAATGTTGCCACTTTCCCACAAAGAAACAGAATAGTGGCAGGAATATCCGACGCTGTTTTAGTGATTGAGGCTGCAGAACGATCGGGAAGTTTGATTACGGCTCGACTAGCTCGTGTATTTGGTAAACCTCTTTTGGCAATTCCCGGCTTGATAACTAATAAAGTGGCCGAAGGAACTAATAATTTGATTAAAAATAGCAAGGCGGTAATGGTTACCTCGGCCGAGGATATACTAAATGAGATGGGACTGGGAACTGGGCAAATCAAGATGGAGTTTGGGAAGAAGTTTCTGGGGAATCCAATACTTGATGCTTTGGAGAGCGGAGAAAAGAGTGTGGATGAACTATCTCGAGTGTTAAAGATGCCTGTTTCAAAACTAATGGAGGATATTTTGGTTATGGAGCTTGATGGGTTAGTTGAGAATAAAAATGGTAAGTATTTATTATTGTAAGTTTGTTTGTTTGGTTTTGCTTGAATTTAGCCGTGGGTAGGAGTATTATATGCTTGCAATTTGACAATCCAAGAAACCATTCAACCAAAAAGGAGCTGTGATGGATGCTGAAATGAAAGCTCGAGTGTTGCAAAACTTGGCGTTGAAGGACACATGGTTTAGAGGGGAGTTTATTCGAGATTACGAGCACGAACTTTATGGCAACACAACCCGCCTTCACGGAAATCTAAAAAATATTTGGGGCGATGCCACGAATATTTCAGGTGACCCGTCGAATATTTCTGGCTGTGTATCTGGTATTTCGGGCGATGTGACTCATTTGTGCGGAAATGTTTCGAATCTCACCGGCAATGTCTCATTTATTAGAGGGAACGTTTCCAGACTCGTTGGAAATGTTTCAAATCTTCGAGGAAGAGTGACAGACATTCGCGGTTGGGTTACTAATATTTCAGGAGACGCTTCGAATATCTCTGGTTGTGTAACAAATATCAGCGGTGATGTTACTTCTTTGCGAGGAGATGTTACTCATCTTTTTGGCCTTGTGACATATTTGTGTGGAGATGCAACTGGCATTTGTGAGCACACAAATAAAATTATGGTGTTTCTGGATGGTGCCAGAAACAATTAACGGTTTCTTGGGGAGAGTAAGTATAAAAAATATCTTAAGCCCTGCGAAAGCGGGGCTTTTAATCGGTATTAATTGTCTAATGGTTGGAATATTCAAACTATTTTGAGTTTCTTGGAAGTATACTGGAGTTATGCTTGCCTGCATAAAAAGCGTTGCTTGCGTAGGGCTGGAAAGTTTTCCGGTAGATGTAGAAGTGGATGTAGCCGATAAAGGATTCCCAGCTTTTAATATTGTAGGGTTGCCAGACAAGGCAGTTGGGGAGGCTAGAGAACGGGTCCGAACAGCTCTTGTTAATTGTGGGTTTGCCTTTCCCCAGAAGAAAATCACGGTCAATTTGGCTCCGGCTGATTTACCAAAAGAGGGTTCATCTTTTGATTTGCCGATTGCTATCGGGATTTTGGTGGCAAATGGAGATATTGAAATGAAGGAGATAGGAATATTCTTTGGAGAACTGTCACTCGATAGTAGTCTTCGACACACCAAGGGAGCGCTGCTTTTGGCAATTTTTGCCAAAAAGGTAGGAGTAAAACGAATATTTGTGCCAATAATGTCGGCCAATGAGGCGGCTGTAGTCACGGGGGTGGAAGTATTTCCAGTAAGAGGTTTGAAAGACTTGGTAGAACACTTGCGTGGGGTGAAATCGTTGATCCCTCTGAAGACAATAGCGATAAAAAGCCTAATTGAAGCAGCGACTCCTGACTTTGATATGGAAGAGATTGTAGGGCAGGAGACGGCCAAGAGGGCTCTCATGATTGCGGCTGCAGGAGGACACAACATTTTGATGTCTGGACCTCCCGGATCAGGGAAAACGATGCTATCGAGAGCTTTACCCGGTGTAATGTCTACACTAACTGAGGAAGAAACAATGGAA
>CAZMCB010000033.1:0-2251 GCA_964564895.1 uncultured Pseudomonadales bacterium
GTACTTTCTATATGTCAGACAAACCAGTCTCGGTTACCGATAGCCTAAAGAAAACCTTAGACTGGATAAACTCTAACTCCCCAGATTTGGATTAACTCTTTTTGATTTAAGTTCCCCGTTGCATTTGACAAAACAAATAGATAGTGTACAATATACACTATGAAGATACAAACCCTAAGCATCATTTCCGGAGGTGCAGCTTGCAACGCAAGTTGTCCATTTTGTATCTCTCAGATGACAGGAAAGGGTATTGCTCTTACACCTATAAACAAAATAAATTTTAGGAAAGCTTGTCGTCTGGCTCAGATCAACGATGTCACCAACGTCATCATTACAGGCAAGGGCGAACCTCTTATCTATCCTGACCAAATTACTGATTTTCTAAAAGAGCTCAAACCCTTTGATTTTCCTGTAATAGAGCTCCAAACAAACGGGATTCTTCTAAGTGAACTGCCAGAAAAATATGATCCATTTCTAAAAGAATGGCACGCCTTAGGGCTTACATTTATTGCCATATCCATCATTCACTACGACCCAGAAAAAAATAGAAACAATTACATTCCTTTAAAAAAAGAATATCCGGATTTACAAAAATTAATATCTAAACTTCACACAATTGGCTACTCTGTTCGTCTCACCTGTACTCTTATCAAAGGGGGAGTCGATAAAGCCTCCGAAGTAGAAAACTTGATAAAAACAGCAAGAATCTGGGAAGCAGATCAATTAACACTAAGAAAAGTCGCCGCACCAGAAAAAACTGCAAACTCTGCAGTTTATTCGTGGACAAAAGCTCACTTACTTTCCCAGAAGGATTTGGATGAAATCGAAAAATATCTTAAAGAAAAAGGATCAAAAGTTGCTTCTTTTGACTACGGAGGTGCTATCTATGACGTCGACGGTCAAAATGTTTGTTTCACCAACGCTTTGACTCTAAATAAAGAAACAGAAAATTTCCGCCAAGCAATCTATTTCCCTGATGGTCATGTTCGTTTCGACTGGCAATACAAAGGCGCATTAATATTTTAAAAATAATGAAAAAAATCAAAGCCATAAGTTCCGTCTACGCTTATTACTATCCAGAAGTTCGTAAAGAGGTAGAAAAGGTAGTTAAAAATTTTTCTCAAGATCTTCTTTTAAAATCGATTTTCCCAGGGCTAGACAATTTCCACGATTCCTTTATCGAAAAATATGTTAAGTACTCCCATAAATATCAAGAGGGTTTATCAGACTTTTCAAATAAATATTTTGTCAACGGTTCCAGTGAAGCAATATTCCACTTGTTAGTTGACTCAATTTTTCATAACGGCAACAAGCCAATTTACGTTTTCAGGGGTGAATACGAAGGTTACAAGGAGTATGCCAAAAATATGGGTGGAGAAGTTATCGAAGTTGATTTCAACTCTGATATAAAAAAACTTCCTCTCGGTCGTTGGTTTATTTCCAATCCTTCAGCAATAGACGGCAACATCATCGAAAACAGCTATATATATAGTATTGCTAATCTAGGCCACGAAATAGTTCTTGATGCCTCTTATCTAGGTTCCACTAGAGAGTATCAGTTTGATCTTACTCATCCAAACATCATCGCAGTTCTGGTTTCTCTGAGTAAACCATTTGGTCTATTCTATTATCGAATTGGAATCGCCTTTACGAGGAAGCAAATGCCCACTCTCTATCCAAACAAATGGTTCAAAAATATTTTAAGTATTACCACAGGAGAAGCCTTACTTGATAAATTTGGAATTGGTCATTTCTACAAAAAATATCTACCATTCCAAAAAAAGGCGATTGAAAATCTAAACAAAGAAATCGGAGTTACTATCAACCCAAGTGACATCTTGCTTCTAGCAAATCTAACCGACAAAAACATTCCTCAAAATAAAAAAGAGCTACTGTCAAAATTTCAAAGAGGGGATAACTTCCGCTTTTGTCTCACACCATACTTTCTAGAACTAGAAAAAAATCAGTAATTTTATCTCTTTTCTTCCCTGTACAATTAATTAATGACAAGAGATTTATCAGGCTTATTTTCTCCAAAATCAGTAACAGTAATAGGTGCATCCAACTCTCCAGAGAAAGTCGGCGCCATCGCTCTAAAAAATATAATTGACTCGGGTTTCAAAGGAGACATTTTCCCAATCAATCCCAAAGAAGCAGAGATTTCAAATCTAAAATGTTTTCCAAGTGTCGACAGTCTCCCAGAAATTCCTGATCTTGCTGTAATAGCCGTTCCAGTTGCCGTCGCTTTGGA
>CAZMCB010000034.1:0-2245 GCA_964564895.1 uncultured Pseudomonadales bacterium
CTTTTGCTCGGATATTTAAAGATGCACCAAGTGGATTCTCTCCTAATTCTTCAAGAGCCTGTAAGGTTAAATAGTCGTTAGCGTGTTTTTCTTTAAAATCGATTAAAGCCTGGTCGTCTGAAACGAATTCTATATCTTTAACTTCTGGTAGTTTTTCTAAAGATTCTTTAATATTTAAAATTGAGTCCTCTGATGCATTAGGAACGAAATAAACCGTTACATCCACCTTGTCTTTTATTTCATCCAGAGAAGCGTTTAGAGCAGCTTGGATGAGTATAAGAGAGGTTATTACGAATAAAGTTATAGTCATTATCAAAATGCTTGCAACAGAAGTAAAACCACTTCTTTTGAAATTGCGACAGCCAGATACTACTACCCTTTTAAATTTAATAAAATTCATATATTTTAGTTATAGCATGTACTTGCCATCTTTATCGTCTCTTACAACACGACCATTTTCCAACGTAATAACTCTTTTTTTAACTTGATCTATAACTGTCCTATTGTGAGTTGTCAAAATAACGGTTGTCCCTAATTCGTTTATTTTCTTTAGGAGATTAACTACGTCATTTGTGTTAATTGGATCAAGGTTTCCTGTTGGCTCGTCGGCTATAATGATATCTGGTTGAGTAATTATCGCACGAGCAATAGCTAGCCTTTGTTTTTCGCCCCCAGATAGTTGATGTGGAAAATTATTTTCTTTTCCTTTTAATCCTACCAACTCTAAGACCCTAGGAACATCTTCTCTTATTTCTTCTTCGTCTTTATCGACAGCCTCCATCGCAAAAGCAATATTTTCATAGACGGTCTTGTTGGGTAAAAGCCTAAAATCCTGAAAAACAGTTCCTATTTTTCTTCTTAATTTAGTTAATTCTTTAGTTGTCAATTTAGTGATATCTGTTGAATCAAAAAATATTGAACCTTGAGATGGATCTTCTTCTGCTAATATTAATTTAGTTAAGGTTGTCTTACCTGCTCCTGAGTGACCCACAATAGACACAAATTCTCCTTGAGAGATGGTAATATTAATGTCCTCAAGACAGACATTGTCTGAATATTTTTTTGTTACATTATTAAAATAAATCATTGTCTATCTAAGAGTATCACAAATCCTTCTCGGCTTCAATCCTGTTAGAAAAAAGTCGCCCCGAGGTGACTGAAGCACTCAATTACTATTGAGTACTTTTTCTAAAGGGATCAATAAATTCATCTAAATATCTTTAAGATCAAAAATTCCAAATTACAAAACCTAAAAAATCACAAAACTCAATCTACAAGCTACCTTGTAAAACTGCGGGAGGAACGAAAGCCCAAACGGTCAAACTGATCCGAAAAGTCACAGGCAAAGACACGGCGCCCGCCGCGCCTGAGACGCGAAATCGAAAAGACGAGACGAGCACCAGATTTGGTTGCAAGCCAAGTCCAACCTTTTTCATCTAAATGTTTCTTGGTTTCTTCAAAATACTTCTTGGAAAGGATGAGATATTCTTCAAGGGATAATGTTTTGTCTAATGGAACATCTTGTCCTTTGGTATTTAGAGTTTTGGCAAGTTCGGGGTGATCTTTCAGATTTTGGACTTTGTGAGTGAGAATTATGCGAGTCTTGTCTTGGTTTTGGCTTTGAGCTTTTTCGAAACTTCCACCTTCTTTGAAATTATCACCTTCCCAATACTTTGCCTCCCTCATCTTCTCTTTCATCTTCTCTGCTAAATCAGGCAAATCTGTGGTTGGTGGAATTAGCAGGATTTCATTGAATCCATGTTCCTCTATTTGCTTCTCCAGTTCATCAATATTTGCTTCCCAGATATCTTTGATGTCTTCTTCAAAATTATCGGGTATTTCTACCTTATGAGTCTTGTAGAAAGATATGTATTCGTTTAACTTTTGTTCGATATTTAATGTGATTTGTTCGACTTTCCCTGTGTCGGGGAAAGTGTAGGAGGATTCGATTGATTCGGTAAGTGAGGGTAGTATTTCATTGCTGTCTAGCTTGGTTTTCATTTTTTCTACTTTGTCTAACATGCTATTTAACTTCTTTTGCATAGACATCTTTCTTTCTTCTCCTTTTCCTTCTTCTTCGTCTTCTTGATCATCGAAAGTGCCATCTTTAAGTGATGTTTGATATTCTTTGATTAATTCTTCGATTGGAGTTTTAAGTGATTGTATTTTGTCTTCCAAAATACTCCTCAGTTCTTCTTGAGATTTCTCTGGTTTTGGAACACTTTTTTCTTGGGTTTGAGTGTTC
>CAZMCB010000035.1:0-2202 GCA_964564895.1 uncultured Pseudomonadales bacterium
AGGCACATTCCCAATCCGGCCTTCTTTCTTTGCCTTCTTTAATTCACCAGCGTAATAAGCCCCGATAATAGCGGCTTCAAAACTACATTCCCATTCCTGGTCATATAACGCAAGCCCTTGATCTTCTCCCCAATCGTCTATGTATTCCTGTTTTTCTGCCTCTATATCTTCAGGGCTTAGTATCTTTGTCTTGGATAATGGGCTTTTGTCTGCATACCAATCAACCCTTTTAAGAGCTGCGTCATACATTGACTTTGCATGATTGTCTCCCCTGGGTGTCGTGATAAACAACGCCCAACCTCCATTTTCTCTCAATATTGGCCTTATATATGCCCAGGCTTGAGGATTAGCCAATGCCCATTCAGAAAAAACAACTCCATACGGAGGCGACCCAACCAGCGAATTGTAATTATCAGACCCAACAACCTGCCATGTCCCACCACCTACAAAGCAGATCATCATTTCGTTTTCGCGGGTCTTAGTCCTTATCTCAAGTGGAAATGCTTCATCAATTCTTCGTTTCCCCGTGTGAGGATTAACTGCGTCCCAAATTGCCTTTCTTGCCTGGGCCGCTTCAGGTAGCATATGCCAATATGTTGCCGGATGCCTTAACGCTGATACCGCCGCCCAATGTAAACAGATTTCATCCTTTCCCCACCGTCTATGACCTATCTCTATCGCTCTTTTTCCACCGTTCCAGAGATATTTCCATAAATCTACTTGATACCAGCGAGGTCTCCAATTGTTTGGAATATTCATTTAAAACCAATTTGGTCATAATATTTATTTCCAGCCCGTGAGCAATGTCCATTTGTGACCACTTTTAAGGTTAAAACTAATCACTTTTAGGCGGTTGATTGCTTAAATTGGAATAGTCAACTATGTTTAAATCCAACTTACCAGTATGATTATTGTCCACTTTATCGGCTAACCCCAATTCCCTTGCTATTATTGCAGGATTAAGTAAGTCAGCACTTGCACCCGCAAACTTCTGATTATATATATTTCTTTCTACCGAAGCACAGATACTGTAAAAATCTTTATTATTTTTGTAATCTTTCCAAGTAGTTTCCTCTATATCTAAAAATAAACACAACCCCGAAATAGTCATAGCCCTGATTTTATTGATATTTGTTCTTACTATCTTACCTTGATACTGGAATACTTTCTCTTCCTGTAAAGGATTATCTTCTACCCATTGAAAGTATTCATTACAAGCTGATTCAAGTTGTTCTGGATTGGTAAATATTGGTTTTCTACCATGACTTGACCGTTTAAGCCAATATTTGTTTCCTTTGGGTGCGGGCATGATTATATCCTCTCATATATTAACTTAACTCTATGTTGTTGGCGTTTATAGAATCTCTCCTGGCCTGTACCTGGCCTTGATTCTATATTGCAGACTAACCGATTGATTATATCCTGCTGCTTGCGCCTACCCTCGCTAGAGTTGTCAAATACTATACTTTCCAGGTCTGATTTAATTTGTTGTGGATTTGTTGATTTATTCTGTTTATGAGCTGCCAATTATTAAACGTCTGTTTGAATTTGCTTGTAAGTGGTTATTATCATTGTATTATTAGAATGTGCCTTGTTTGAAACGTATGTTTTAATCAATCGTTTGTTTAATATTTCCTTTAGATCATCGCCAAGAGATAAAAGTCTTTGTTTTTCGTTTGCCTTCAGTTTCTTGTTAGCACTTAGAAAGGGTATCTCTTATTGCTATTCTGCTTTACCATTAATTATTACAAAGACAGGTAATCAGACCGGCGGCGAACCCGGAACCAGCTTCTTAGGGCTGGCGAAAGGCAACTTATTAAATAGGTTTACGGTTGATTGTCAATTAACCCTTCTGGATTATCCTATTGGATTTTACGGATTGACACTTTTCAAACAAGTGTTTGAATTCTTCTTTTTAAGACGCTCTATATATTCCTTTTGTAATTGAGCAATTGATTTTTTGGGAAAACGATCGTATGATTTTTGTCTGATAACATACCCAGGATTATGATACATTGAATCTTTAATTTCTCTAATAAGACTTTTAAAATCCATTGATGACCGGTATTCCCTAAATTCCTTGATTAATTCTGCTTCAGGTATTGGGTGAAATTCAGGTAATACATTAAGGGCTGATTGTCTCGCCCTTTCCTTAGCTTCCTTGCGCCTTTTCTTGCGCTGGTGGCTTGTTGTCATCCTATC
>CAZMCB010000036.1:0-2050 GCA_964564895.1 uncultured Pseudomonadales bacterium
TAATAACTTGTTCGATTTAAAGAAAAAAAATCACAAAACCAAGCAATCTTAGCTCTCAAAAGTTAACCTTGCAAGATAGTGTTCGATAGTGTTTTAATAAAGACCGTAACAAAAGGGGGGCTAACGATGACAAAGCACATTCAACCACTTGCCGAAGTTTTTGGGCACTTGCCCACTGATCATTCAAAGAATGCCAAAAGATGCCGTGCAAATCGTCTCTGCCCTTTCAACAATAAAGTTCCAAACTGTACAAAAGATAAAGCAAAGAACCCCCTTGGCGTTTGCAGCGTCTTATATGGTGACTCTCCCGTTATTACCTGCCCGATAAGATTCAGAGAAAATTGGCTAATAACGGACGATGCGGCATCTTTCTTTTTCAATGAAAGAGATGCATGGAGTTCATTAACAGAAGTTCGACTTAATGACGCCAATGGAAAATCAGCGGGCAATGTAGATGTTATATTGGTTTCGTATGACAAAAACGGATTGATTCTGGATTTTGGAGGTCTTGAGGTTCAAGCGGTTTATATTTCGGGGAATGTTCGTGACCCATTCGAACACTACATGCAAGATCCTTTGAAAAACTGCAATATGGACTGGAGGACTCAACCTAATTATCCACGCCCGGACTTCCTTTCTTCTTCAAGAAAACGACTTGCTCCGCAGCTGCTATTTAAAGGCGGGATTTTTCATGCATGGCAAAAGAAAACCGCTGTAGCTCTGGATAAAAGCTTTTTTGAAACTCTCCCAAAGTTAAAACCGGTAAAAAAGGAAGATGCTGGGATTGCATGGCTTGTTTACGACTTAATTAAGGTTAACGAAAACGGTCAGGAAAGATATGAATTAACCAAGATAGACGAAGTATTCACAGAATTCGCACCAGCTATGCTTTCTATTACCACTTCAGAGCCTGGGAGAATTGATGATTTTTTGAAACTCCTTCAAGAAAAGTTGGATGAACAACTGGAAACTCCTCCAACTAATAAACTTATTGGCAGGCCATTTTAGTTATGACTGCAAGGCAACCATTACTATTTCCTGAATTTGCAGAAACTAAGCATGCATTAAAGCCCGTCAACGTAGCGTCAGTGCCGCAAAGAAGTCCATTTAGATATCCCGGTGGCAAAACTTGGTTTGTTCCGGTTTTCAGAGATTGGGTTTCGAACCATTTTCCGAGGCCAACAGTCTTAATAGAGCCGTTCGCAGGCGGTGGAATCATCAGCCTTACAGCTTTATTTGAAAAGCTCGTGCCAAAAGTTGTAATGGTCGAAATAGATAATGAAATATCGGCAGTCTGGAAAACTATAGTAAATGGAGACATTGATTGGCTTGCAAATAAAATTCTTTCATTTGACCTGACCTTGGAAACTGTAAAAGAAGAACTGTCTCAGCCAGCCCAAAATGATCGAGAGTTGGCATTTAAAACCATTCTAAAGAATAGAACTTTTCACGGTGGAATTATTACAGATGGGGCAGGATTCCTAAAAAAGGGAGAGAATGGAAAGGGAATTAGTTCTCGTTGGTACCCTACCACCTTAGCAAGAAGATTAAATGAAATGAAGCCTGTTGTTCAAGGTTTAACCTTTCGGCAAGAGAATGGTTTAGATGTCATTAGCGAATTTGCGAGTAACCCCAAGGCTATTTTTTTTATTGACCCTCCCTACACCGCAGGCGGCAAAAATGCTGGAAGAAGACTTTACCGTCATTTTGCTATTGACCACGAGCAGCTTTTTTCAATTTGTAAGTCTATTAAAGGTGACTTCTTGATGACTTACGATGATTCAGAAGAAGTAAAGGCTCACGCAAGAAATCATGGGTTTCAAATGCGATTGGTACCAATGAAAAACACTCATAATACCACAATGAAAGAACTCGTAATTGGCAAAGATTTGAAATGGATGGATACCTTTCCCCAAGTGTGCGAGCCGAAGGCTGAATTTTATTCAACAGCCGACAGAAATTTGATTAAAAAGAAAATCGAACAAGTGCGTAGACGCGGAAAATGAGGGCGAAGCAGGTGCGTTCCCAGGCTGCATCAAGCTCAGCGTCG
>CAZMCB010000037.1:0-2033 GCA_964564895.1 uncultured Pseudomonadales bacterium
TCGTCGGTGTTGGTGGTCTTACTCGCGAAAGAGCCGCTTTTTCTATCCGCGACGTCCATTCTTCCCAGTATGGTCGTATTTGCTCTGTCCGCTCTCCTGAGGGTCCAAATATTGGTCTTGTCACTTACCTTGCTCTTTATGCCAAGGTTAATAAATATGGTTTTATCGAAGCCCCCTTTAGAAAAATAGTTAAAAATGGTAAAAATTATACCTTTTCTGATGATGTAATTTATATGGATGCTGAAGATGAATATGATCATCAAATTACCCATCTTGGCATCAAAATTGAAGACAATATCATAAAGCAAAATTGGGTTCCAATTCGCTACCAAGGTGAATTTTCCGAAGGTCCAATTGATCAAGTCAAATTTATTGATATGGTGCCAAACGAAATTGTGGGCGCTTCTGCTTCTCTAATTCCCTTCGTTGATCATGACGATGCTACTCGGGCTTTGATGGGTTCTCACATGCAGACTCAGGCCGTTCCTCTGGTTCAGCCCGAGGCCCCTATTGTTGGTACTGGTATGGAAGCTGAAGTTGCTTCAGCTATGGGTCGCTGTGTTTTATCAAAAAATAATGGTACCGTCACCTATGTTGATGCTGATAAAGTCGTTATTGATGATATTACCTATCTTGTAACTAAATTTGAGAGAACTTCACCCTATGGTACCTGCTACGATCAAAAAGTTCTTGTTAATCTTGGAGATAAAGTTAAAAAAGGTGATGTCATTATTGATGGTCCAGCCACCAGTGAGGGAGAACTGTCTATTGGTCGAAATTTACTGGTCGCTTATGCCTCTGTTGATGGTCTTGGGTACGAAGATTCTTTCTTAATTTCAGATCGTCTTGTTAAACAGGATGTTTTAACCAATATTCAAATTTTTGAATACAAAGCTGATATCGTCGAAACTAAGTTAGGTACTGAAGAATTAACCAAAGATATCCCCAATGTATCCGAAGTGGAACTCGCTAAGTTAACTGAAGATGGCATTGTCATGATCGGCGCTACTGTTGGTCCAAATGATATTCTTGTTGGTAAGGTTGAACCTCGAGGTGAAAAAGAACTTACTGCTGAAGAAAGACTTTTAAGAGCAATTTTTGGCGAAAAAGCTAGAGAAGTAAAAGATACTTCTCTTCGTGTTCCCAATGGTGAAGGTGGAGTCGTTATTAAAATCGAAACTTTAGGAAAAGAAGATGGTGATGAGCTTGATCCAGGCGTCAACAAAGTTGTCAAAGTTTATGTCGCTCAGTTTCGTCGAATTCAAGAAGGCGATAAAATTGCCGGACGCCATGGAAACAAGGGAGTTATTTGCCGAATTATGCCTGAATATGACATGCCTCGTCTCGCTGACGGCACTCCTGTAGACCTCGTTATGTCACCTCTCTCAGTTATTGCTCGTATGAATTTAGGTCAGGTCCTTGAGGTTATTTTAGCTTCAGCTGGCCAAAAATTAAATAAAAAATATGCTGTGCCTGTTTTTGAAAAATACAGCGAAGAGCAAATTGGTAAAGAACTCACTGAGGCTGGACTGACTGTTACTGGAAAAACTAAACTATATGACGGTCGTACCGGTGACATCTTTGACCAAGATGTAGTCGTTGGTATCGGTTATATTCTAAAGCTTGTTCATATGGTTGACGATAAAGTCCATGCCCGTTCTACTGGTCCTTATTCTCTCGTTACCCAGCAGCCTCTTGGCGGAAAAGCCAGAATGGGTGGTCAGCGTCTTGGGGAAATGGAAGTTTGGGCTCTTGAAGCTCATCGGGCCGCCCACATCTTACAGGAAATGTTGACTATTAAATCCGATGATATTGAAGGGCGAACCCATGCCTTTCAAGCTATTATCAAAGGTCAAGCTATTCCTGAGCCAGCTATCCCCGAGTCTTTCAAAGTTTTAACTAAAGAACTCGCTGGATTAGCTCTCGACATTTCTCCTGTCGGCATGAAACCCGTCATTGAAGAAGAGACAGTCGAAGAGGAAAAAAAAGATACAAAAGTTGAAGATTTAAAGGAGGATAACTAATGTTTAAAT
>CAZMCB010000038.1:0-2007 GCA_964564895.1 uncultured Pseudomonadales bacterium
CGGCCGGTACAGGGTGGCCTTAACCTACTCTCCGGCATTTGATAAGATCTTGCCGTTGTTGGAAAAGGTTCCTGGATTTACCGGCATCAGGATGCACGGCGTACGCTCTAAGCTGGGTACAAAAGGTTGTATTGGTGTTGGGAAGAAAGAACAACGGGGTTTGCTCTATGACGGGAAAAAGACAGAGGATCTGCTGGTCGAGAAAATGCAGGCTTATGGGGAAGTAGATTTTTACATCCGGATTAATGAAAGGACTTAACATCATAGGTTTGTTTTTGCTGCTGGGGTGCCTGAGTTGTGGGACAAAGAAGGGCTTGCAGGAGAGCAACTACTCGGAGCAATCCCGGGTGGATACAGACCTTTCTACCACTGTGCAATCCCGGCAGGAAGAACAGCTGCAGACAGAGATTATTTCCATCAGTGAAGAAAATTGCATAATAACCATTACAGACTACTCCCCTCAAATCGATACTACCACCGGAGAGCAACTCAAAGTCAGGGAAACAACCATTGTTAAGTCCGTAGCCCGAAAAGATTCAACCCGGCAGGATCGGGTTCGAAAAGATACAATGAACATCCTGGAGGATGTTCGTATCGTGCAATCTGAAGATGTGCAGGAAAAGACAACCATTAAGCCGGACAAGCAACGGGGAAAAATCCTTAAACTTTATGGCTGGATCATCCTTTGTGTGTTGGCAATTGCATTGCTCGTGTTTCTATGGATAAAAAGTTAAAACTGCAATCTTTCGCTGTATTGTAGTCTTTCTTCTGCCCGGCTTACTTTAGTGTACTTTTCTGTCGTGGCAATACTGGCGTGGTCGGCCAGCTCCTTGACAAATTTAGGGGGCACTCCGGCCTCCAGCATTTCTGTGATACCACTGTCTTTAAGAGAATAAAACTGATAGCACATAGGCAGCTGAAGGGCTTTACGCATTCTGGCCCATTCCCGGCCACTATCGCGCGTTGTCATCATTCGTTTTCCAGGCTTCCATCCTTCAGAGAAAATATAATAGAAATTGGGAGCTTCCTGTGCGTTCAAGTAAGAGGCAATTTCTGAAGTAATAGCCACCTTCCTTTCTTTATGATTTTTGGCCACCTGGGCAGGAATGGTCAAGATACCGGAGGCTTTGTCGTAATCTTCTATTCGGATCTGGCAGAGTTCTTTGGGTCTTATAAAACATCTGTAAGTGGCCCTCATGAACATGGTAAACTCAAACTTCCCGACAGATATAAAATACGCATCGATTTTGTGTCTTATATCTGCCGGGATAGTAGTTCGGGTTTTCTCGTCGACTCGTTTTGTTTTTACTTTATCGAAGGGATTTCTTGTAACATAGTCATGTGAAATTAACCAGTTGAAGAATGTTTTCTGAAAACGAAGGTACCCGTTAAAGGTTCGGGCTGATACCTGCTCTCCGACAGATAACATATACTCTTTGGCAAAAGCGGGAGTAAAGTCTTCCGGATCTGCTTCCATCATCCGTTTTTTGCGTATAAATTCTGAGAAATAACGGAGATAGGAGTTATAGCATCTGATAGAGTCCTGGCGTAGCTCCTTTACTTTTTCTTCCTGAAACCTGGTCAACGCTTTCTTGAATGTTATGACCTCCGGCGCTCCGTAGGGCATGAATGGTGACCATCCAGACATGAGCTTACGGTTGATTTCTGAACACAGTTTACGTGCATACTTCATCCGATCAGCCTGATCCCTGATGTGGTTTAACTTTATTCTTTTTCTGGTTAACTGGCCGGACATTGGTTCAAGGGCGTAATACACGACCATTGTTTCTTTGCCAACCGATACGTATGCGGGCTTATACGTGAGTAAAAAAGACATTTTTTTTTCTCCTATTTTGCTTCCAAAATAGAAGTACAATTATTTGTCTCGTTCTTGTCCCGATAACAAAAATATTTTTACAACGTGCTAAATATTAATTTGTTACGGCTGTTTTTGCGGAAAGTGAGGGATTCGAACCCCCGGTACAGTCACCCGTACACCGCATTTCG
>CAZMCB010000039.1:0-1851 GCA_964564895.1 uncultured Pseudomonadales bacterium
CTCAATACGCTGCACGCCGCTGTATCCTTCTCGGAAAGGCCGGTGGCCCGTTTTATAGGAGGCCTGCACCTGAAAGACAACGCAGAAACAGAAGAAGAACTGATACAGCTTGCCGGAATCCTTAAAGAAAAACACCCGAATTTACAGATTTATACAGGACATTGCACCGCAGACAGTGCCTATGAAACGCTGGCTCGTACCCTCCCCAACCAAGTGCACCTACTCTACTCCGGATACGAATTCGGGCAGTTTTGCTAATAAATTATGTAGATTCGCCATTGTCCGGAACATAAAAATGCCGGACCTTTGCACCATGAAAATAATTACTGCCTACTTACTCATGTTACCTGCTCTGATTTTGTCTGCAGGTTGCAACGAAACATCAGGAAAAACAAAAGAAAAAAAACCAATAGTTATGGAACTGACAAAAGAAGAATTCATCAAACGTGTTTATGATTACGAAAAAAATCCCAACGACTGGAAGTATGCGGGAGACAAACCGGCCATTGTAGATTTTCATGCCACATGGTGTGCCCCTTGCAAAATGCTGGCACCTACACTGGAAGAAGTTGCACAGGAATTTAGTGACCGGATTCACGTTTACAAAGTAGATGTTGACAAACAACCGGAATTGGCCGCCATTTTTGGCGTACGCAGCGTCCCCACCCTGTTGTGGATACCCATGGAAGGCAAACCCAGTATTTCACAGGGAGCCCTTCCCAAAAGCCAGCTTGAATCTCTGGTTAAAAGCACATTACTGAAAGAAGAATAGGTTTTGTATATTTGCGCATATGGAATATGCGTGTATAACACCTTTACGGGGAAGCCTGGTTGTTACGGATGAACTCCATAACAACCCGGCTCTTTTTCGTAGCAAAGAACTCTATAAATTCATCTGGGTTCTTGACGGTACCGTTCACCTGAAAGTGGATCATGCCCGGATGGTTCTGGAGAAAAACCAGCTAACTCCTTTCTCCAATACCCACAACGTACAATTTACAGAAGTCTCGGGAAAATACATTTCCATTCTTTTTAACAGCAACTTCTACTGTATTTATAAATCGGACAGTGAAGTGTCCTGCAACGGGTTTCTGTTTACGGGATATTCCAACCTCCTGCTCATGAAGATCAGTGAAAGCCAGGCAGCTACGCTGGAACAAATCCTTGCTGACATGGTGCAGGAATTTGCATCGGAAGACTCGCTTAAAGAAGAAATGTTGCGGCTTCATCTGAAACGTTTTATCATCAGCTGTACGCGTATGGCAAGGGATACGATGGCCATTGATCCCATGAATGAATCGGGTTTTTATCTGGTACGGCAGTATTTTATTTTAGTGGACAAGTATTTTAAAGAGAAAAAGAAAGTGGCCGATTACGCACGCATGCTCAACCGGTCCCCTAAAACACTAACCAACTTATTTGCCATGTACAAGCTACCGGCTCCTTTGCAGTTAATTCACGAGCGGATTGCTTTGAAGATTTGGCATCTTTCAGCCGTTTTTTTAAACGGACAGTGGGGAGTAGCATCAGCGAATTCAAAAAAACAACCCGGACTACAAGCCGGTGATTTCTTTTTCCAGCCGGGTCAGTTGCTCTTCCAAAAGAGCATTTGCCTGTTCCACATCATCGTAGGCTTCTACCTGCGACCGTACCCCAAAGTAATATTTTATTTTAGGCTCCGTTCCCGAAGGCCTTACCGTCACCACAGCATTGGAAGCGCTCACAAACTGAACTACATCAGATTTCGGCAAAACAGTCTTATACCTTAAATCGCTGAGCATATCCGTAGTCTCACCCTTTTTGTAATCGTGTACCAACACCACAGGCGATCCCAGCAATTGTACCGGCGGC
>CAZMCB010000040.1:0-1850 GCA_964564895.1 uncultured Pseudomonadales bacterium
GTGTGGATGTAATGTACGGATCAAGGAGGGTATATGGAGCCCTTCTAAATGCTAGCGTAGCTTCTTCAAACGTTGCCAAAAACTATACCATTACCAATGCCACAGATAAAGCTCAGGTATTGGCATTCTTTGACCAGGAAGGATTCCCCTACACCGTGAACGGGGATGTTGTGAGCGTTACCTACCCGAAAGGCTGTTTGTACATCAACACCAATGACTACAAGCAGATTATGGACCTGAATTACGTGAATATGAGGGCCCTGGCAGTTTCACAGACCGGCGGTCGTGCGGAAAACGATATGTATTACTACCCGAGTTCGGCATTTAATACCGTTGCCGGCACCGGTTCCTTCTGGGCTCGTCCCGATTCCGATTCGGACATCCTTACCTATCACGAAATGTGTTTCATAAAGGCCGAGGCTAATATGCGTATGGGGAACTCAGCAGCCGCTTATACAGCTTATATGGACGGGATCAGAGCCAGTTTCGCACGTATGCAATCCAAATTGCAGGATTGGTCTGCAACAGGTACGGACAACCCAGACCAACAACCTATGAATCAAGCCGATATTGATGCTTACATGGCCAGTGGTGCCGTTGCACAAAATGCCGGAGAACTGACTATGGCCGACATTATGTTGCAAAAAGTCATTGCCATGGGTATCCATGTGGAAACATGGAACGACATGCGCCGCTTCAATTACGGAGCCGGAAACATTGGCAACTTCGGACAGGTTTATGTTGACTACGTCAGACCTGCTGAATTTGTTGCTACCAATAAAATTCCGGGAACCTCTCCCACACAGGAAAACTATTGGTTCCGCCGTTACAGCCAATGTTCACACGAAACCAACTACAACAAAGACAATGTGGAAGCTTCCAACCCGCTGGCCCTGACTTACGCGAACGGGCCAATATGGAGTGATCGGGTATGGTGGGATAAAGCTGAATAGTTATTTGTAGACTTTATGAACAGAGCGGTCAGAACTGGCCGCTCTTTTTTCCTTTTTATGGAGTTCCTTTATAAATACTCAAAATTTTTAACTCCCCTTTTTCTGGGAACAGGAGTTTTTCTGTTTTTTTATTTTTACGCACCCGGGCTGATCTTTTTCCGGGAACAAAACTATCTTTTTCTTTACACAAAAGAATTCTTTCTGGATCATGTAACACATCCGGGTGGTGTGGCTTCTTATACAGGAGCATTCTTAACTCAGTTTTACGCATTTACCTGGGCGGGAGCATTGATACAGGCAGCGCTCATTGTCCTGGTGCAACAAAGCATCAGCAGACTGATGAAACAAGCCGGAGTTAATTATCCCTATCAGATTCTTTCCCTTTTACCTGCTTTATTACTGTGGCGTTTTTCGTGTGACCAGAACTATATGACAGGATCCATAGTAGCCATACTCATATCCCTGCTTTGTGTTCTGGTGATGGTTGAAAAACGGAATAAAAAAGGGTATGTGTTGCGTACTTTCTTTCTGGCGATTGTATTGTATATGTTTGCCGGAGCATCTTTCATACTCTTCCTGGCTTTTATTATTTATTTTGAAGTCCGGAATAAGGAAAAATCCCGGAAATCGTTCAAACTGCTGATTATACTTACAGGTGGATTGCTTCTGGCAATCTGCCTGCCTCTTGCCTCTTCTTTCCTTTTTCCCTATCCCCTTCAGCAACTATACCTGGGCATTGATTTCTACAGGTATCCCAATGAAAATTTCTACTTCCAATATATAGCATGGGCGGTTATTTTATTGGCAGTGATCCCGACTGCCCGGCTTGCTGTGAAGAATAAATTACCGGGGCACCGTGTTGTTTACATTTCAATTCTGGGTTTCACCCTTTTATGC
>CAZMCB010000041.1:0-1800 GCA_964564895.1 uncultured Pseudomonadales bacterium
TTCCCCTGGACATGGGGAAGAATGCCGAACACCCCGATATTGGTTATATTGCCGACGCTCTCACTGAAGACGATGGAGCTTCCAACGATAAGGATTTACGCAACCGGGGCTGGATGAAGGCGCCTGAATATTTTTGCTCATATCCTACGGGAAAGAGTGGTAGAGAAAGTACCCATTCATTAAGACGTATTTTGGGTATCTATACTTTAGGAGACGGTAAAACCCATAGTTTTCGTATGAAATCAGTTTTATCTGCCACTCCAAAAGATTATTTCGGTTACGATTATATTGAATTTATTCCCAAAGGTTTACTCGATACAGAAGACCGGAACTAAGAAGCAGTTTTCTGAAAAGTTTTAGTTTGCCCCTGTAAGGAGGATATTTCAGTGGAATATCTATACCTGAACCGGAGCAAACTATTGCTTTATTACGGCTAAAGGTTTCAAAGCTGTATTTACCGTGATACTGGCCCATTCCACTATGGCCGACTCCACCGAAAGGCAGCCGGTGATTGGCCACGTGCAACAGAGTGTCGTTAATGCAAACACCTCCCGAAGAAGTAGAATACAAAAGCAGGCGGATGTTTTTCTTGTTTCTGCTGAAATAATACAGAGCCAGAGGTTTTTCCCTGTCATTGATAAACTTCACAACTTCATCTATTTGATCAAACTCTTTGAGTGGAAATATAGGTCCGAAGATTTCTTCCTGCCATACGCCAGCCTCAGGATTTGCCTGTTCTATTATTGTTGGCTCCAAATACAAATCTTCGGGGTCCATTGCCCCGCCCAGTACAATTTTTCCTTCTTTCAGATAAGCGCTCAGGCGAGTCAGAGCCGAAGAGGATACGATACGTGGATAATCGGGCGATGCCTGTGGTTTGCTGCCGAACATAGAGAGGATGGCTTGTTTGTATTCCGATAAAAATTCCTCTTTCACACTGTGATGCACCAACAGATAATCCGGAGCTATACAGGTTTGACCGGCGTTGATGGTTTTGCCCCAGGCTATTCTTCTGGCGGCAAAGCGAATATTCGCGTCTCTGTCTACAATACAGGGACTCTTGCCTCCCAATTCAAGGCTGACAGGGGTCAGATGTTTGGAGGCGGCTTCCATTACTACTTTACCTACAGCGGGACTTCCGGTATAAAAGATATAATCAAAGCGGGCTTTGAGCAAAGCTTGATTCACTTCGCGGTGTCCGTGCCAAATGCTTATGTATTCCCTGGGAAAACAGGATACAATCTTTTCCATCACTTCGGCAGTAGCCGGAGCCAGGGGCGAAGTCTTGAGCATAGCGCAATTGCCTGCCGCCAGGGCTCCGACCAGGGGATTGAATAACAAATGAAAAGGATAATTCCAGGGGGCTATGATGAGCACCACTCCGTAAGGTTCTTTGTACAGGTAACTCCTGGAAGGGAAAAAGACCAAGGGAGTAGGTATGCTTTTGGTTCTGGACCATTTTCTCAAATGCCTTATCTGAAAACGAATTTCCTGTTGTACTATACTTATTTCGGTGGCAAAAGATTCAAAATGTGACTTGTGTAAATCTTTGCTCAAAGCCTCCATTAATCTGGTTTCGTGTTTAGCTATAGACGAAGATAGGGTTTTGAGTGCATTTATTCGATAAGTGTATTCTTTGGTAGCATTCGTGCTGTAAAATGCCCTCATTTTCTGCAGCCTTTCGTCAATGTTGGATATAATCATAATGAATTATTGTGTTAAGTATTACTTTTTTGGACTCCTGGGTATTGCCCCGTGCAAATTAGGATAAATTGTTATTTAAGAGCCTAAATCTAATCA
>CAZMCB010000042.1:0-1769 GCA_964564895.1 uncultured Pseudomonadales bacterium
TCCCCATTTTTTATCTGAAAAACGGAAGGCAATATCATCACTCAGCCTGAAATTTCTGAGCAGCAATTTTAACTTTGGAGTCAATGCATTAACATACAAGTAGTTGGGACTCTTCCACCCCAATATATGGCGTGCCCCTTCTGTTAACATGGTTGTAAATCCCATTTCAGCTGCCATTTCTCCAATGGTGTCGGAATAAATAAGTTCTGTGTTCCGGAACGCCTTTGGTTTCTGTCCAAAATGTTGCTCTACGGCCTTCGTATGCATTTTTACCTGATTTTTAAATTTTACAGGTGAAATCAGCGAAGAGAGGGAATGGGAATACGTCTCGGCAAGAAACTCCACATGACCTGTGGCAGCAAGTTCTTTAAAAGATTCCAGGGCTTCCGGGGCATATTGCTCCATCTGTTCAAGGGACATGCCGCTCACAGAAAACGCAACCTTAAAGGCACCGTCAAATTCTTTTATCAAATCCAATATCAATCTGTTGGCCGGGATATAACACCTGGAAGCCACGCGGGACATAATGGTCTTATTGGCAAAATCATCATAATAATAGTGGTTTTTCCCAATGTCAAAAAACCGGTATTGACGTAATCTGTATGGCTGATGTACCTGGAAGTACAAGTTGTTTGATTCTTTCATATGGTTGTTTGTTTCAATTTTTCTTCTAATACTTCCTCGTAAGTTTTCTTATCCTTCGCTGCGGCAACATCCCATTTCAAGGCGTTTACTTCTTCCAGCCCGCACCTTACGGTCATAGTTTTCAAAGCAGGATAGGTAAGCAGCCCGTATATGGCATCTGCCAGCGCATGTACATCCCAAAAATCAACTTTAATGGCATGGTGCAATACTTCAGCTACGCCGGATTGTTTGCTGATAATGGCCGGAACTCCTGCCCGCATAGCTTCCAGGGGCGAAATTCCAAACGGCTCCGATACAGAAGGCATAACGTAAACATCTGAATAGGCAAACATGTTTTTCACATCTTCACCACGCAAAAAGCCCGTAAAGTGAAAGTGGGAAGAGATACCCAATTTAGCCACACGTCTAATAGAACGGTTAAACATATCTCCGCTGCCTGCCATAACAAACCGAACATTTTGGGTCTTTTGCAGCACTTTATAGGCTGCTTCTATAAAATATTCCGGTCCTTTCTGGTACGTAATACGTCCCAAAAAAGTAACAATCTTTTCCGGAACCCCTCTGGATATTTCTCGATCTTCTACGGTGCTGAAATCAACCGCATTGTGTACGGTAACCACTTTTTGGGGGTTAATATGGTATTTGTTGATAATAGTATTTCGTGTCAAATCGCTTACGGCAATAATGCGATCCGCCGCTTCCATTCCTCTTTTTTCCAGTTCGTAAACCTGTTCGTTCACGTGCTCGCCTGTACGGTCAAATTCCGTGGCATGTACATGTATGACAAGCGGTTTCCCGGAAACACGCTTGGCTGCAATCCCTGCCATATTGGTAAGCCAGTCGTGTGCATGAATCACATCAAAATCGTATTGTTTTGCAATGGAAGAAGCTACCAGGGCATAGCGCATGACCTCTTCCATAAGGTTGCTTCCGTACGTACCTGAAAATTTATATTTCTGGCCAAAGGAAATCCTAAATTCATTCCATTCTTTTTCCCTTTCCAGATTTACCTGTTCTGTAAATTCATCCGGGCCCAGATAAGGTATCAGGTTTGACGTAACTTTTAAAAATGGCACTTCTTCCAACAGTATTCGTGCATCCTCCCTTATTTCAATAGCAGCCAC
>CAZMCB010000043.1:0-1380 GCA_964564895.1 uncultured Pseudomonadales bacterium
GTTATGCCAATAATGGTAAACAAAAGAATGGGTATGCCGGAAACATTAAGAACAATTATTGATCTACAACAATCACTGATCCAATATTCTCCCTTGGTTTTAGTCGAAGATGTCGCCTATCAAAAAAGTTTAATCCAAATGTTGCAAACCGACGGAGTAAATGTGAAAGGAATCCAAATTGGTGGAAATGATAAACGGAGCAGACTTACTTTGACGAGTAGTTGGATCCAAAACGGTAAAGTAATTTTTCCAGATCACGGCGCCGATGAATTAATTGGTCAAATTATCCATTTCGGGGTTGAAGCACATGATGATTTAGTAGATGCTTTTACACTTGGGTTTTACCATTTTATCGTTGAAGCTAGTAGGTCGGAGCCAAAAATAACTTGGCTATAGAAGTTCCGAAAGTTTGACTTTTAAAGATCTAGCTATTTTTTCGAGGGTTTCCAAGGTTGGGACATTGCGTCCTTGTTCCACAAAACCCATGTAAGCGCGACTAATACCGACTTTTTCAGCCAGTTCCTCTTGGGTTAGTCCCAAAGAAGTTCGTCTCTTTTTGACTTTCTTGCCAATAGTTTTAGGTAATACAGCGTTCTTTCTCACTGGGGCAAGTATTACAGTGAGAGTGTTGTGACTCCACTAAGCATCAGTTAGCAAATACGCACGCTTTTAGCTTGACTTTGTGCTAACTGACAGATAGCATTGGGATAGTGATAAGTTATTAATCAAATATCACAAAGGAGGTGTTAATAATATGAAAAAATTTCTCAAGTGGGGACTAATCGCAATCGTAGTATTAATAGTCATTGGAGCAGTATCTGGTAATAAAGGTGGCTCAACAACAACTGGTCAAACCAATTCAACTGCTACTCCTACTCCAGTTGCCGAAGCTCAGAAAATAACGGCCAGACAACTAGCTGATGACTTTGATGCCAACCAGGTATCAGCAGAGAAGAACTGGGGAGGTAAAATGGTTGAGTTCAAAGCGGTAGTTACTAACATTACTGACTCAGGAATATCCTTCGGAAATGTTGCTTCCAAACAATTCTCTATGGCTCAGATAAGTTGCAGAATTAAAGACAAAAATCAGTTAATGGATCTCAAGAATGGTCAATCGGTAACTGTAAAAGGTGTTGTAGGTAAACAGATGATCGGTGTCATCGATCTCAGCGACTGCGAAGTGGTTAAATAACGGAACCAGATTTAATCTAAACGGGACTCTTAACAGGGTCTCGTTTATTTTTCGAGTTTCTTTTTAGCTTCTTCGATCCTATCATCCCAATTTCCCGACCAACCTTGTTTTTTGGCTTGTTGGCATAGTTCGATCAACTCTTTGTATTTCCCTTGTTTCTTTAAAATAATTGCCAATTGGGAGTATCC
>CAZMCB010000043.1:1390-1733 GCA_964564895.1 uncultured Pseudomonadales bacterium
CTTTTGGAGCTAGCTCAATTTGATCTTTACAAGCATTAATCGCTTCGTTTAATGCATTAGTGTCACCATCTCGTTCTCTGTAAAAAATTTCCATTTTCTGCTGAAAGGTGAAATGTAAATCAAGAATTCCTCCATCTTTTTCTGCTAGCTCCTCTGCTTTAGCTATAATCTTTTTGGCAATTTCTCTATCACTCGAGTTGTTAAACCAACCAGCCAAACAGTGTAATAATCCAGACGCACTCTGAGAAGAATAGCTGATATCTCCATCAGTAAGGGAACTTTTGTTTGGGTCGGCACCTAATGGGCGGAACACGTCTTTGATACGGTTTCTTTCTTCTTCAGT
>CAZMCB010000044.1:0-1116 GCA_964564895.1 uncultured Pseudomonadales bacterium
ATTCCCAAACTAATAATTACCTTTTTGTTAATTACTTTTTCTTTCGCCATTGTCGGTTTGGTTATCGACTTTATGTGGGTCATTTTTTGGTTCGTCTATTATTTCCTTGGCCAACAAAACATTATTGCCACAAATAATATTTTTCTTTGGGGTGCCACAGGTAGAGGTGGATTGATTCTCTCCTGGATAGTTAACTCTCTTGCCGCCGCAGCAGCGGCTCCTTCAATTATTACCGCCGTCACTCTTGGCGGTCCGACACTTCTAGGTGCTATTGGAGGAGTTGCTGGAATCTTTGTTGGAGGTTGGGTAATTGGCATCATTATTACTATTGCCGTATTGTTTGCCTACATCAAACTTATTGGAAAGCTATTAACTTCCTTTATTTCAATTATTGTTTCTCTTGTTCTCGCTCCCCTAATTCTTCTTGGTAATGTTTTCCCAGGATCAAACACCATCGGCTCATGGTTTCGAGGTATTCTTGCCAATGTTTCTGTTTTCCCCATAACTATGATTCTCTTACTTTTTTCCTATGTACTAATGGTCCAGCCTCTTGTCAGCTGGTGCCCTGGTCAAGCATTTGATAATAACGACCCGCTTGGCAAGACAGCTTTTGGCACCAGTAATGGAAATTTATGTGAGTGGTTGTTTGGAGCTCGCATTCTCTCTCCTACTAATTCTTATGTCAGTTCATTTCCTCTGATTACTCCTATTCTGAGTGATGTTGCCAATGCTGGTTTCGACACCGACGCCTTACTTGCTCTTGTTGGTGTAATGCTTTTACTGATGGCCTCTAAATATGTTGATATTGTCAAAGACGCTCTAAAATCTCCTCCATTCAAGTATGGCTCTGCAATCGAGGAAAGCCTTAAGGGTAGTACTAAAATGGTTCAGGAGAATTCTACGCCAGGATCTAAGGCCAGGTACGTTTCTGATGGAATAACAAAAATATCTTCTTACCTTAACTCGGGTAAGTAACAATCGCACATCACTTTCCAGCTAAAAACACCTTATTAAAGAGAACACGATAACTCCTTTTATATTGAAGGTTTCCTCAAATATCTAGCGAATTTCCTCCCTAATTTACCCATTTTTTCCACCGGACCTGCAAGTGCATTA
>CAZMCB010000044.1:1126-1701 GCA_964564895.1 uncultured Pseudomonadales bacterium
CGATATCATCAATTGGCTTTGTCAGAACTCTTGCCGCATTAATAACCTTACTTGCGCTTCTTCTTTCTAGACCCATACCTGGTTCTTCCGGCAAATGGACTTCCTTGAGATTATTTTCCTCCCTCTTTATCATTTTTAAATCATCATCTGATCTCACTGAAATACCACCCCGGTTTGCTCCTTTTTCATACACATCAAAAGTGTCTTCTCTTAATCTTTGTACCAGAGATCTTAACTCTGCAAATCGATTTGGGTTATTAATTAGTCGAATATTTGTTCCTGGTGCCATAGCTCCAAAAGTCACAAAAAGTTCAGCCAATCCCGTTGGGAGAATAAATTTTGGCTTTTCCCTTGTTTGTCTAGACAAATCACTAATGTTGTCAATATTTTGAATACTAATCTCCCACAAGGCATTTCTTGCCTCCCAATATTCCTGTTCATCCAAGTCCTTTTGACTGATAACCTCAGCTTTTACTAAGAGTTGACCATTAGTTCTGATATCTGATAACGCAGTTTCGATTTTGCCAATCACTCTGTTTTTATCTTCTTCAACTCCCAACTTGCCAATTAATTCA
>CAZMCB010000045.1:0-1689 GCA_964564895.1 uncultured Pseudomonadales bacterium
AATCATCAACAAACTAAATGGAGATAACTAACTATGGAAAACTGGGAAAAACGATATTTAATTAAAAATTACTTTTAGTTCCATTAGCTTAGGTTAAGTTAACTTGGGTTAGATTGGATTACATTAAATTATATTAAATAAAACAGGAGAAAACATGAAAACATACGATGTAGAGATACAATTTATCACAAAGTACCTTCAGGCAAGATTTACCGAAGATGCCAAAAAAGAACTAACAAACTATGTTAGTCGTGGAATTGTTAAATCAGAAGATGATAGTTGGGTAGTATTACTCCACCAAGACGATACAGGTATCTATATCCCCTCACAACAGATAAGAAACTGTCTGGTTAATGCAGGGCGTGATTTGAAGTATAAGAAAACACGCAGGAGCTTACAACAGTGGGTAATCAGTAACGTGATGGTCAACCCTGAAAAGATTTATTTTGGTAAACAAAAACCCGATGAGGTAATTGTTAGTTATCCCGCACGAAAAGACGGTAATAGAGTAACCATTAAACACCCAGCCTTCGAAATCGGTACTAAGGTTCAATTTTCAATAACCATTCTCGAAGATGACATGGAAGACTCGGCTATTAAAAGTCTACTAGAAATAGCGGGTAAAAATTACGGTATAGGGGCAAGACGCAGAGATATGTTTGGCAGGTTTGTAACGACAACCCTTCACCAAAATAATAACAAACAAGGAGGGAAGTGAACCATCTTGATTTATTTAGCGGTATCGGAGGATTTGCTTACGCAGTTGACCAAGTATGGCCAGGTTCAACTCACACCTTTTGCGATAACAATAAATTCTGTCAAAAAGTATTGGCTAAACATTGGCCTGAAAGTGAAATATATGGCGACATCAGGACTATTACCAACCCCAACGACCGGACGAGCGGATCAGGAGTTATCACCAAGTCAAATGAAAAGACACAGTTGGAATGTGGCACAAACTATACAGGGAATTGGAATGGGTTTGATCTCATTACAGGAGGATTCCCCTGCCAGCCTTTTTCCCAAGCAGGGAAAAGACGAGGCACAGAGGATGATCGCTATCTCTGGCCAGAAATGCTTAGAGTTATACGACTTACAAAGCCGACATGGATTATCGGTGAGAATGTTGGTGGCTTGGTTACTTGGAACGAAGGCATGGTACTCGAACAAGTGTGCCTTGACCTGGAAGCCGAAGGTTACGAAGTTCAACCGCTTATTATTCCAGCTTGCAGCGTCAACGCCCCGCACCGAAGGGATAGAATCTGGATTATTGCCAACATGTCAGGCAAGAGATTGGAAGGGAGAAACAGGACACCAATCGAACGATGTGCCAAAAGTAATATCAATGCTCAAGACTCCAAGTGCGAGCGAAGCCGAGGGGGGATGGAAGATAGCGGACAAGTATTGGGAAGCCAAAGCACCGAAATTAAAAATGAGGGACCAAGTTGGGAGAAAAACTGGATTGAAGTTGCAACCGAACTTTGTAGCCTGGATGATGGGTTACCCGTTGAATTGGGCGAATTTAAACTCACCAAATCAGGACACCGAACTGAACAGCTCAAAGCCTACGGAAACGCCATAGTGCCACAGGTAGCGATAAAAATAATGGAAGCAATAAAACAAACAAGCCCCCTACCTATTAAATAATTAAGAAGGAGAATGAAGATGCAGAAATATACACAAAGAGGA
>CAZMCB010000046.1:0-1603 GCA_964564895.1 uncultured Pseudomonadales bacterium
TCTTGACGCCGCTGGTATCCACCCCCACCTGCTCCAGCCGGCGGGCGTAATCGCCAAAATCCTGCCCGGCGGTCGAGAACAAATAGGCCTTTCCGCCCAGCAAAGCCAGCGTATAGGCAGTGTTCGGGCCTACCCCTCCGTCCTGCTTGATCATGTCGTGCACCAAAAAAGACAGCGACACCTTATCCAGGTGTTCCGCGATCAGGCAATCCTTAAACAAACCTGGAAACTGCATCAAATAGTCGAAAGCAATTGAGCCGGTCAGTATAACTTTCATGCGTACCTCTCCCTGGCAATCCGGGACATACCCCGAAAGGTTAGTGGAAAAATGATGCCATCTGCTTGTCGCCCCGCGTCGATTTGACGGGTAGATCGGCAGCAATTTATGGTGAACAATCTCATTGTAATGGGGATGAGTGGTTGGTGGTGAATGAGTTTTGAGCGGTGTAGTGCATGCCACTCAGGGGTTGTCATCGTTTCCTCACGAAAAGACGCCCTCCAAGCGCCAGTTAGTGCTAATAGTCTATCATGAGAGGAAGTGAGTGTCAAAACTATGTATTTAATCGAAGTCTTTGAAGAGAACTGCATTTATAATGTACATTACCTCTGTCAATTTGCTCAATGAAATAAACCAAAATTTCAATGCCGATAAATCAAAATACCACAATCCTTTTTTGCTTAATTTAACTTATTGCAAAAATACTCGCCATAATCTTAACGTGTATCTTTGTTGTCTAAAGGGATTCACTAGTCGTCACCATCAGCTTCTACATTCATGAAAGCGAAAAATTGTCAGAATCTTTAATTTAGTTCTATTTGGGAATTGCGTGATATCGATTTTTTATGTGATCAAAATCGTGATATCTTCTTTGACCTTTTATATATATGTCCGTCATTGGAAGAAGGCTCTCTTCGCCTTCGAACCCATGGTTCAGATAACAGTGATTCTAAGTCATCGATCTCCAATTCCAACAAACTCTTCCTAAATTTCCTGCTCTCTTCGCATGTTTGGCATGCTATCATCGTTTGCTTGTGTGAACATCCTCCTCTTGGATAAACTATCTTTGGATATATTCTTGGAGTTATTGGCATTTTCACTGACTTACCACATTGTGGACAACTTAAAGTGATAATACGTCCGGATGTCATGATCAGATTGGCACCACAAAATCTACAGGTTGAATTCAATTCAACTTGATTTGTAGAATATGAGCAATGTGGTGATCGATTACAAGCAAAAGTGATCGGACTTGGATTATTCCAAGAATTATTACGGACAACTACTATATTTCCTATCTTACATCTAGGACATTGAATTTCCAAGTTATCTATCGGGTAGCCGGGGTTAAAAAATTTACAACTATCTACATCTTTGAAAATAATTACCTTAATTAATGAATTGGATTTGTACTCCTTAGACAGACAGACTCCAAGACAAGATTTGAATTTTTCACGACGTTCTTTTAATAACTTACTTATACGTTCAGCTTCTTCTTTGATTACTTTCTTATACCATAGCTTTTCTACCATATCTGCTTGGTACGCACTGAACTTTTCGCTTACTTGTTCTACATTTAATGTGTCTTCGCACTCTTTAGTGTAG
>CAZMCB010000047.1:0-1576 GCA_964564895.1 uncultured Pseudomonadales bacterium
TATTATAAAGTGTAAGTTCAACTCTCTTTGGGTCCACCATTATAAATTTCAAATCTTCTGGTCCATTTCTGTAAAGTAGGGAAGTGATAATAGAGTGAATAGTTACAGACTTACCAGAACCAGTTGTTCCAGCTACGAGCATATGTGGCATCTTTGCTAAATTCCCAAAAACAGATTTTCCAGATAGTCCTCGTCCTAGTGCAACAGTTAGAGGTTTAGAAGAATTTTGAAAACTTGCATCAGATAGCATTGTTGCAAGTCCAACTGTTGATTTCACTTTGTTTGGTATTTCGATACCTACGAGTGATTTACCAGGAATAGGTGCTTCTATACGAATAGGGTGGGCAGCCAGTGCGAGGGATAAGTCATTTTGAAGTCCGACTATGCGAGAGAGTTTGACTCCTTGTGCTGGTTTGAGTGCGTATCTAGTAACAGTTGGACCGATGGTTACTTCGTCCATCTCAACAGATATTCCGAAGTTCATAAGTGTTCTCTGTATGATATTCATGTTACCTTTCATGTCTCCAACATTTGCCTTGCCTTTGTCTTTTTCGAGTAGTGAGATGGGTGGAGGGGTGTATGCTTTGGATACGAATTTTTTGCCGATGATTTCATTTTCTTTTTTAGAACTTTCTTTGATTGGAGTTTCTTCGTAGTCGATACCAGAGTCTTCTATTTTTGTTTTTGGTTCTGATTTTTTGATTTCATTTTGAGGTTCTTCGTATGAGTCTATCTCATCTATTCCGTCGATTAGAGGAGCTTCTCTTTTTGTGAAAATTTTACTCAAATCGATTTTGAAAATCGACAACAGTCTTCTCCATAGGGAAGCGAGATTTGGTCTCTCGTCGAACATTGCGATGAGAGAGATTATGATAATCATTCCAAGAATTAGGATACCTCCATACATGCCAAAAAGTTTGACTGATGGCCACGCTACGAAGCTACCCAAGTATCCTCCGTAAGTTAGTATCTCACTCTTGCCAGCACCATTACTTGCGATGTCCATTATTCCGAGAGAGGAGAGAAAGATGATTGTGAAGATTATAGACTTGAGTCTAGCCACAGTAAACTCTCCCTTCTGGAGAAGTGAAATTCCGATTGCTCCGAAGAATACAGGTAGAAGAAAAAAACCAAGACCAAGCAATAGGCTGAAATTTCTGTGAAGAAAATCTCCGACAATTCCTGCAATTCCAAATATTGATAATATGATAATGAGACTCAAAAATAGAAAAACTATTCCCCAAATACTATGCCTTGTTTCATCTTTTAATTCCATTTTTGTTCTATTTTTATTTCCTGAATTTTTTGTTTCTTTGTTGTCTTTTTTTGCCATATTTTTTAAGTAAATTATTCGTGTATTATATCATTTTTTGTTATTAGTTTCTAGCAAATAAGACACAATTTTTTATTAAAATATATTCTCTTTTTATTTTCATTTTTAATTATTTTTAGGTATCAAAAATAGTTGCATTCTTCAAAATAGAGTATATAATGGACACATTAAAGACATGAGGTTTTATAAAAATAATTCAAAAGGACATCATGAATAATCAAAAAGACACACAAAAGACATCCA
>CAZMCB010000048.1:0-1576 GCA_964564895.1 uncultured Pseudomonadales bacterium
TTACTTTTCCGCGGTAGACAATCGGCTGGTTTGAAATGTCGGAGAGGCTTAAAGATTGGACCTCTCCGCACAATTCTTTCATATCGGGTGACAAATCAAACTCTTCCATCAACCTCTATACTTCTCCAAGTCTTTTTTAATATAAAAGGCTTTGCCAGCAAGAGCTGACTCAACATTCTCTAAGAATTTCTTCCAATCTATTCTTTTTTCAACTGTTGGATAATGGTTTATTTTTCCAACTTTCCAAAAAGTGACATAGTCTTTGAGTTCGTCGATAATCGAGAGGGATTCGTAAGGATCAACCACGGGTTCCATCGAAACCCAGGTATAGATTCCCATTCCGTGCGCTTCTTTAACAGCGGCTATTCTCTCTTCAATTGGTGGCGCGCCCGGTTCCCATTCTTCTCTGAGCTTTTCACTCCTAAAAATGATGGTGCTGCCGAACTTCCAGTTATTTCGTTTCAGCGTTGGGAAGTCTCTTGAGGCGAGCTTTCCATTCTTTGTCAGAACTTGCACATTGAGCTTGTTCGCCTCAAATATTTTAAGTGCTGTCCGCGTATACTCAGCGACCTGTTCACTTTGGTAGCAATCCGTCATAAAACTAAGCAGGATTTCTCGCTTATCGCCTCTCATCCGCTCAGCTTCTTTCTGCAATAGCTCAAAGATGTTCTTCCGCAAGTAAACCTTTTGCCTCCAATCGTTTTGACTGGTATGCATTATTGACGGGCAATAACAATACTTACATCCGTGACTGCAACCGATAACAAGGTTGCATGCGAGTGGGGAATATTCTAATGCCTTCCCGGACGGCTGGTAGATAATACTCATTTTATGTTAGCTAGTTTTGAAATAAAAATATAACTTCTTGTCAGAATGATTATATATCTTTATTTCGTTTATATTATTTTTGAACAAATACCCAAGCATTAAGTCAATGTAATTCTTTGAAAATAACGATTGGCATTTCTTAACCATGTTCCACTCTATTCCATTTGTTTCGTAGAGTTTTTTTGGTAAAGCACCTAAAACACTTCTAATAGAAGTTACTATTATTACTTTATTTTTTAGTTTTCTTTGAAATAACAACTCTAAATGCTCAAAAGGAATGCCATATGCGTCAACATCGATAATGTCATACTTTTCAAAGTTTAAAGACGGCAAAATCTTTAGGTTATCGCCTCTTATGTATTCACCGTTCAACCCTTCCTTCTTATCAATTCGAGTTGTCATGATCCTTTTGTTTGTGCTTTTTGCGACGTTACGCCAGCAAACGCCATTGCCTCCGAAGATTTCCAAAACTTCGATATCTTCTTTGGCAATTTCGTTTAAGGCCATAAGCCGTAACGCTACTTTTTCGTTCAACTTTGAGTTGTCAGTTTGCGTTTTGTGTGACGTCCGCACCCTTCTCTTTTGCATACTTTATAATCTCAAGTAGTTTCTCTGCATCCTTCACGTTTACTGTTATCAGCGCGTGTAGATAATCATAAGGTTTTGTCTGTTGTGTTTCTACTGGTAACACACTCTCTCCAAGTATATTAGCACGGATTCCAACCAAATCCAAATCAAAATCTTTAAA
>CAZMCB010000049.1:0-1531 GCA_964564895.1 uncultured Pseudomonadales bacterium
CTTCGGCTTGAGATAGGATGTCGTCGAGCTTGTCGTAAGAGATATTGTCTTTCTTGTGATATCCGGCTGCCCAGCAACCCTTGCATTGCAGGTTGCAGCTACTGGTTGGGTCCAAGAGCAGACACCTAGGCACGAAACAATTATTTTTGTTACCAGACCTGATTTGCTCGACTAGCTTGAACTTGTCCATGGTAAGAAGTGAAAAAAAGTCAGTTGAATTGAAAAACTTAGAAACCACGCTAATCATATATTTATGATGAGGAAAAGGAGGTATTTTCTCTTTCTTACCATTTATTATCATGTATTTGTTCATTGCTTTGGGGTTATATTAACCTCAGTTGGGATGATCCCATCAAAGACAAAACCGCTGCCTTCGAGGCCGGCTTTGTTTATCTTAAGATCGGGGATGACGGTATAAAATCGTTCTAGATAGCCGGAGAATGCTGCTAGGTTAGAACCTGATTTCATGTTTTCTGGCAATGACAGATTGCCGGCAGTCATAACTGTTGGCGTCATGCTAATCTTATTGTTAGTAATGGAGAAATCTCCTTCGGTATATAGATTAATGCTGTTGGGGATAGGGACAGGGATATTACCGGCTACATCGCCGAAGAGGTCTTTTTTCATCTTGCCGACATTGGCAGAGGAGCTAGTGACGATTGTCCCATCAGGGTTTATTTTAACTTGGGTTTTTTGGAACCACCAAAAGGCTGGAGCGATTTCATTGAAGAAAGCAGTTGCTTCAACATCGGAAACGCGGATTGTTTTTTGCTGGTAATTGGAAAACTTCCAATCAAAGTCTTTGAAGCTGAGGTCTTTGATCTTGATAGCCTCAGAACCGTCTCCGCCGGTATAGCCTGTGGCTGTGTCACTACCTGATAAGATCTCTTGGTTGTCGTAAGTCTGACCATTGCCCAAATCGGCAGTAATGTGCATACCTGTTTGTTGTATGGCGTTATTGTAGTCTGCCTGCGCATAACGGATGCCCAAATCTTTGGGTCCGAACCAAGACATCGGACCAAAGAAGTATACCACAGCGCCGATTAGTATTATTAGAATTGCTAGGGGACCCCAGACTTTGGCACCTTTTCCTTTTTGGGGTTTTGTGTTTTTGGTTTCAAGACTTTGGCTTGATAAAATATCTCCGGACATTTTTTCTCCTTTTCCTTTTTGGGTTACCTAGTTCTAAATTAATCAAATTTTGGTATTTCAGATCTTTATTATATTATCAATCCCGATTTGAGTCCAATGCTTCGCACAAAAAATAGGCACAGCATTAGGCTGTGTCTCGTTGGCTATACTTCCAAAACTCCAACCAAAAATTAGATTTCGGGTCAGAGATGATTCTGATAGGTAGGCGAGTCTAGTGTTTGTTTGCAGGGATAATAAAAAAGACTAGTCTGTAGCTAATCTTTTTCTTTGGCTCCCCTTGGTGTATAAGTTCAGAACTGAATACTATGATTCAATTCTGCAATTAAATAACGAAATTAAAGTTCTGTCCGAGTATGCTCTTCTTAAGAGAATGCCCGAA
>CAZMCB010000050.1:0-1525 GCA_964564895.1 uncultured Pseudomonadales bacterium
TTCCATTCATTGGGCCAAGGCGTCGGTGAAGGCAACATATCGGAATCCAAACACTGCGGACTCCTGCTGCAATCAACAACTACTTGAAAAGCATCGGCCGGAGGAACGGCTGAAGCCAAGAAGGCCCAAGTAAAAATAGACAGAGTAGAAGTGGCTTGAGTCGGATAGTCGATGCAACTCGGATCAGCCTTAATACAGGCGCCAAAATAGCCATTGGTGTCACAAACCCTGACGTAATCACAATTGCTGACTTTGGGACAAGCCTTACGATCAACCTCGCCCGGCTTACAAAAATTACCTTTTTGAACACAGGTACAAGGGTCACTACTTAAAGATACTTCGTTGATAATCGGCTTGTCGGATAAATTTTCTCCACTGGCAACAACACCATTTGAGGTATTAGGAGTTGAAGAAGAAAAGTAGACAAAGCTACCCTTATCACCGTCAGCTACACGACCGAATGAGTAGGGGTAGAAAGCGGAGCTAGTTGTGCTTACCAAATAGGAATCAAGCAGTTCTCCATTATTAACTCCTGCTAATAAAAGCTGGGTATGATCATTGATCGGTAAGTCAAACACTCCGAAATTATTAGCTGCAACATTTTTTTGAAAACAATCTCCTTTCGACAAAAATAAATGATCAAAAAACTTTGTCTCTCTCCAACCAATCTCTACTCTCCCAGATGTTTCTTGTGATAACGAAAAAGGTATCTTTTGCCATTGCCAAAAATCACCCTTATTGCTCACTTCCTTTTTGTCAAAAAAAGACATTTCTGGAATTTTGTATATGAAGCTGTCGCTTGAAGAATTTTCAGCCCTCAGTCTAATAAATAGACTATAATTTCCTGGAGATAATATTAGCTCTTCGCTGGAAATTTTTGTATTTTCATTGATAGATCCATCGGATCCACTCATACGAATTGAGCCGTCAGCTTCTTCGGTTATGCTATCGCTATGTCTATCTAAATCTTTGGCCTTTTTACTCCAGACCACGGAACACAAAAAAGTCTCTTTAGTCTCGTTGGTCGGATTATAAACTTCGACAAACCCTTGATCTGAGCCCTCGGTCTTACAGAATAAGTCTTTGGAAATACAGCCATTCAAATCACAAGTTCCGTCATTCCACAGCGCCGAAGAACAATCCATTCCTGGCGCAGGATTTTTTCTGGCAATGAAAGGCCAAGTAAACACTGCCAAAGTAGACGTTGAGGTTCCCAAATAAGAAATACAGCCGGGATCCGCAACGCACGCGGACCACTGCCCATTGACACAAAGACTTTTACCGGAACAACCACCAACTGAACAAGTCTCTTCTTCTCCATTTTCACAAACAGCTGTAACCTCTGACTGGCAAGTACAATTTTTTGCGGGGTTGCAATTCTCATCATAATAAGGCAACGTGGAGCTGGTTTTTTGACAAAACTGACACTCTAATCCCGCCGCAACACAGGTATCAACGTCTTCATTGCAGGCATTGGAATCATACCCGCACGGATCATTCAGTTTGCCGGCGCTCAACAAAAAAG